>JAKEFN010000140.1 GCA_022616085.1 bacterium | reverse complement strand
TCTAGCGACACTGTCTTCTTGAAATGCACGCAGGGCAGACCCGAGATAATAAGCGCTTCGGAGATGCCGGTCAAGTCCCGAAAGGCTCTGGAATTGAAACGTCCGGAATTCTACGGCACTTGGTTTTTCTTTGGCTCCCGGAGGAACTTCTATCTTTTGCGCTTTCTTGCCTATTCGCGCCTCAATTCCTCCATTTCCTTTTTGCGCCCAGCTTCCGTGTTTTTTTGCATAATACGGGCGCATAAGCCGCTCGCCATTCGTACTCCACCCCGTTGCCTCGAGCGCCCGAGCAAAAATATTGGTGTCTTCTGTAAAATAAAGCGGTGAAAATTCCATAATTCCCCCAACCGTCATATGAAGAGGGTAGCGCGTATATTCCGTATTAAAAGCTTCATGCCGATAAGCGCTTGAACCTCTCTCGAAAGAGTAAGCGGCGCATGGACAGGCCTATGGACGAACTCCCAGTAGGCATCATATTGGTGCGGGACGCCAAGATCCTCACTCCGTTTATATTTTCTATGTTTTTCGGCGGAATACGCGGCGAGCTCCTTTGCCGTCATATTGCTTCTTACTTTTTTGCTCGGGAAAACGGCTCGTCTCGGAACCTCAATTTCGATTCCAAGTGTTACACCATGAGGCGAGGGATTTGATTCTTCATACGCGAGCGATTGCCTTTCAAGAAAATTATCAGGATCTTCAGAATTACGGTCCGGATTCTCCTCGGCTTTTGCCGCAGCCCGAAGCCTCCCTACAATCGCAAGCCGTTCAATGCCGGAAAGCATCCGTTTCTCTTTTAACTCATTGACGAGAGCGGCCTCGACAGCCGCGTCGTTTCCCGGGTTCGCTTCAGATTCGGCGGCCTCCGGTTCCGATGATTCACGAGAAAAATTTCCTTCAGGCAATGAAGGTTCTATATCATCCGCTGTTTCGGAAAAATTTTCTTTCATTATTCTACGCGCCGTAAATTTTTAATAGCTCCGAAGCCGGTTCGCTTTTTCGTGCGTTCGGATGCGCTCGTGCGCTTTCGCTTCAATCTGCCTGATACGCTCCCGCGTAACGCCGAATTCCTTGCCGACTTCTTCAAGAGTATGCTGGATGCCGTCCATAAGGCCGTGGCGCATCTCAAGAATCTTTCTTTCTTTCGGAGAAAGATCATCCATAATTTCACGCACCTGATCGGTCAAAATACGCCGCGCGGATGCATGATCGGGCGAGATAATTTTGTCGTCCGCGATAAAATCGCCCAGAGTCGACTTGTCGTCCTCATCGCCGACGGGGCTCTCGAGAGAAACAGTCTCCTGGCTGATATTCTGGATGGTGTGGATTTTTTCCACCGGAATTCCCATCTCCATCGCAACCTCCTCGGGAAGCGGATCGCGTCCCAAATCCTGCGAGAGCCGCCGCACCACCTGCTTATATTTCGCGATGGTCTCCACCATATGCACAGGAATCCTTATCGTGCGCGACTGGTCCGCAAGCGCGCGCGTAATCGCCTGTCTGATCCACCATGTTGCGTATGTTGAAAATTTATATCCCCGTTCCCACTCAAATTTGACAACCGCTTTAAAAAGCCCGAGATTTCCTTCCTGAATAAGATCAAGGAGCGTGAGGTCGGGGCTGCGTCCCACGTATTTTTTCGCAATGGAAACGACAAGACGGAGGTTCGCGCGCGCAAGGAGATTTTTCGCTTCTTCGTCTCCGCGCTCGATTCGTTTGGCAAGCTCCTGTTCCTCACGCGCCGAAAGAAGCGGATACTGCCCTATTTCCTTGAGATACATCTGCACCGAGTCGTATGAGCTGTCGCTCCCGAATTTTTTCTTTGGAGCGATCTCGTCCGGCTCTTCAAGCAGTCCTCCGCCCTCGAGCACGTCGACGCTCTCGCTCGAGAAACGCTCATAAAGATCTTCCAATAAGAAAATATTGGTTTCAATTGTGGGAAATTCCTTCAAAATCTCGTCATAGGTTATGAAGCCGCGCTCCTTGCCGCGAGCGACAAGCGCATTCGCTCTTCGGTCGCGATCCGCCTCTTTTGCCTTTTTCCCAATCGGCTCTTTTACCGTTTCGCGAGGAGACGCCTCTTTCACGTCTGCCGGCTTTTTCTCTTTCCGTTTAGAATCATTTGTTTTCGGGGGCGTTTTAACGGCTGTCTTCTTTTTGATATCGGGCCTTTTAGCCGCCTTCTTTGGGAGAGCGGCGCGACGGGAAACCTTTCGGACGCGCGCGGCTTTTTTTTGAGACATTTTCTTCTTGGAATTTTTTTTCGGCATGGTTAATCAATTAAAGATAATTTTTTTATTTTTTAAAATTCCGTATCTCCTGTATCCTTCCCTGTATTATTTGGCATTCCCGAAGGAATACCGCGCTTTGTTCAGGATCGGAAACCATCTCCGCCTGCCGCAGGCTTTCAAACGCCTCGGCAAACTTTTTCCGAAGAAGCTCCTCTTCAAGATCGCGAAGGAGATTCGAAACGCCCTCCCGCGCTTTTGCATTTTCTCCGAACAGCGCCTCCGCTTCAAAAACAAGCTCGCGAACCGATGATTCTTCCGTTTGAGGAAGGAGAGCGTCTTGCCCGACAAGTTCGAGATATTTCTCTATGATGTCCGCGATATCCTTTTCGCGCCCAAGCTCTTTTTGCCACGCTATGAAGCCCGTTATGCTCCGTTCGATTTTCTCCCGCCGAGACCATGCCGCGGGTTTTTTCTCCGAAACAAGCGTTTTTTTGAGAGCCGGGGCAGCCGCCCCTTTCGCGACAATCCGCTCAAGCGCTTCCCAAACGCTTTCCTCCGAAATGGCAAGTCGCCTCGCAAATTCTCCCGCAAAATGGGCGCGATCGATGCTTCCAGAAATGCGCGCGATAAAGGGAAGCGCGAGCCGTTCCGCAAGCAAACGCCGCTCTCTTAGAAGGTGCTCTTTTTTTTCGGCATAGTCAAGATAAAAATCGACAATATGAACCGCATTTTCTGTCTTTTTTTTCCATTCTTCTCCGCTTTCTTTTACGCAATCAGCCGGATCTTTGCCCGCGGGGAGAGGAACGACTCTCGCGTCGAATCCGTGCATAAGCGCCATCTCCAAACCCCTCCCCGCGGCGGAAATTCCCGCATCATCCGCGTCAAACGCAAAAACAATTTTTTCTGAAAGTCTTTTTATAATCGCGAGATGTTCCGGCGTAAGCGCGGTTCCGGAAACCGCAACCGTCTCGCAAACGCCCGCCTGATGCGAAAGAACAAGATCGAACTGCCCCTCGACGAGCACTGCCCGCCTTTCTTTGCGTATGGAAAATTTTGCTTTGTCAAAACCGAAAAGGACGCGGGATTTGTCATAAAGCATCGTATCGGGACTGTTGACATACTTTCCGCCTTGTTTATCGAGTGCGTCGTCCAATATGCGGCCCGAAAACGCGATTATCCTGCCCGAACTGTCCGTAATAGGAAACATAACGCGCCCCCGAAATCGGTCATAAAGTCCTTTGGGAGACCGTATGCACATGCCGCTTTTTTCCATATCCAGGTCAGAGAAGCCGCGTGTGCGCAGAAATGCAGAGAGACCCCGCCAAACGGGTTCCGCATACCCGATCCGAAACGCGCTTCTCGTCTCATCGGAAATACCTCGTTCCTTAATATACGCGAGGGCATCGGAATTTTTTGAAAAATTCATCTCAAAATAAACCGCGGAGGTCTCGAGAAGGAAAAAAAGCCTCTCTTTTTCGGATCGCGCGGAGGCATCTCCGCCGGATGACAGCGAAACTCCGCTCAAGTCGGCGAGAATTTTGAGCGATCCGAAAAAATCCACCCCTTCAAACTCCTGCACGAAACTGAAAATATCTCCCCCGACGCCACACCCGAAACAGTGGAATGTATCGCGCTCGGGAGACACGAAAAAAGAGGGTGACTTCTCATTGTGAAAAGGGCATACTGCTTTCATGCTCCTCCCCGCAGGCTTGAGCTCAATATAACGCCCCACCACATCGGCAATACCGAGGCGCGATTTGATTTGATCGACATCGGACATGTTAAAAAATCAAAAATTAAAGGTCAAAACTCAAAACCGACTTACAATCTCAAAAATTATACAATAAAAATTTTGCGTTTTGAGTTTTGTGTTTTTTAACGATCTTCAGTTGATCCTTCAGATTCCTCCTCTTCATTATACCCCGTCCCCGCCGGTATGAGCCGCCCGATAATCACATTTTCCTTAAGTCCGCGAAGATCGTCCACTCCTCCCCGTACCGCGGCGTTAATAAGAATACGAGTCGTATTCTGGAACGAAGCCGCCGAAAGGAAACTCTTGGTTGTGAGAGATACTTCAGAAATGCCGAGAACGAGCGCTCGCGTCTCTGCGGGCTCGCGCCCCGCTTCTTCCGCGATTCTATTTTTCTCCGCAAGCACAAACCGCTCAACGACATCGCCCGGGGTGAGATCGGTGCCGTTCGCTTTGACGACTTTTCTCCGGCTAAACATCTGCCTGACGATTACTTCTATGTGTTTTCTCGCGATATTCGCCCCCTGCAATTCGTATACCTTTCCGATTTCGTTGATGATATAGCGTTCCGCCCGCTCTTGTCCGCCGTACTTGAAAACCTCTCCGATATCGCCGGACCCGTCGGTCAGAAGATCCCCCTTCGCCACCTTATCTCCTTTTTTCACCAAAATCATGCGCTTAAACGGCACCGCATATTCTACTGTCGCCGATTTTTTCTTCGCTCCATCTTGCGAAGCTTCCGTAATTACTTCGATAATCTTATCTTTGCCGTCAGGACGAATGTCCATAACTTCTCCGTCCGTAGTCGCAATAATTGCATGCGCCTTGGGCGTTCTTCGCTCAAAAATTTCTTCCACGCGAGGGAGACCTTGCGTAATATCGCCCCCGACGGACGCGATGCCACCCGTATGGAAAGTGCGCATGGTAAGCTGGGTTCCGGGTTCCCCGATAGCTTGCGCCGCGACAATTCCAACCGCTTCCCCGAGCGATACAAGAGTATTGCGCCCGAGATCAAGTCCGTAGCATTTCTGGCACAAACCGTAGAGGGTCTCACATGTCAAAGGAGATCGCACGAATACTTCCTTGACTCCCGCATGCTCGATTGTCTCTGCGTTCTTTTTTGAAAGAAGGGCGCCTTTCTTAAAGAGAAGCTCTCCCTTTTCGGTCGAAACGTCTTTGGCAAGAATCCGCCCCCTGATATTTCGAGACAAAGTGACTTCGATGCCCGCGAGTTTTTCGGCAGCTATGCGCCGGCCGTTTTTCTCGCCGCAATCTTCCTCGGTAATGATCGCCTCTTGAGCGACATCAACCAAGCGGCGCGTAAGATAACCCGCTTTTGCCGTATTGAGAGCCGTGTCGGTAAGCCCTTTTCGCGCGCCGTGCGTCGTAATGAAATATTCAAGAGGCGTCAATCCTTCCTTGTATGAAGCGGCGATTGGAAAATCAATAATGCGCCCGGTTGGACTGGTGATGAGCCCCTTCATGCCCGCCATCTGGCCAATCTGGCTGAAGGAACCGCGCGCGCCGGAATATACCATATCGAACACCGATCCGTTTTTGTCGAGAGAATCGGGGATAAGACCGTCAACGCTTGTTTTGACGCCCTGCCATATTTCTATCGTTTTGCGGTATTTCTCGGTAGCCGAAAGGAGCCCTTCGTTGTACTGCGAAAGAATTTCCTCCGCGCGACCGGCGCCTTCGGCGATAATTTTTTTCTTTCCTTCCGGCACCGAAATGTCGTCAATGCCCCACGTAATCCCCGAATAGGTTACATAGCGGAATCCGAAATCTTTTATCTTGTCGAGGATGGGGGGCGTGCCGTCAATGCCATAGCGTTCAATGAGGTCGTCAATGAGAGAAGCCATTGCTCTTCGATCCATTTCTTTATTTATATAGGGAAAATCCTTAGGAAGCGTGCTGTTGAAAAGAAGGCGCCCAACCGTTGTCTCAAAAGGTTTCCCCTCAAATTCTTTATATTTCTCGCTCTCCGTCCCCATGACAAAAATCTTCGCGCGAAAAGCGATTCTTCTGAAATCGAAAGCGGTGATCGCGGCGTTCGGGCTCGGAAAATATTCTCCTTCTCCTTTTTCGCCTTTAACCTCTTTGGTTACCCAAAAACTCCCCAGCACGATATCAAGCATCTTTGCCGAGACGATGGGAAGCCCGTTTCCAGGTCCTAAAAGATTTTTGTTTGCGGCCATAAGTTCTCCGGCTTCTTTCTGCGCTCTTTCGGAAAGCGGCACGTGCACAGCCATCTGGTCGCCATCAAAGTCGGCGTTAAACGCGGGGCAGATAAGCGGGTGAATCTGAATGGCGTTACCCTCGACAAGGCGGGGGTTGAACGCCTGGATGCCGAGCCGGTGGAGAGTCGGCGCGCGGTTTAAGAGCACATATTTGCCTTTTATGACATTTTCCAAAATGGCCCACACTTCCGGAATGCCTTCATCAATTAGACGCCCCGCGCCGCGTATATTATAAGCAAGCTCCATTTTGATAAGTTCGGAAATGACAAAAGGACGGAAAAGCTCCAAAGCCATATGTTTCGGAAGACCGCATTCATTAAGTTTAAGAGCGGGGCCGACAACGATCACAGAGCGTCCCGAATAATCAACGCGCTTGCCGAGGAGATTTCTCCGGAAATAGCCCTGTTTGCCTTTGAGCGTATCAGAGAGCGATTTGAGCGCACGGCGCTGGACCTGACTCATAGCCGTATTCCCCGAAAGCCCGCGCCGCATGGAATTGTCGATAAGCGCATCTACTGCCTCCTGCAGTATGCGCTTTTCATTCCGAAGTATAACATCTGGCGCCCCGAGATCTTTGAGCTTTGCAAGCCGATTGTTCCTATTTATAACCCGTCGATACAGGTCATTCACATCCGAAGTCGCATGGCGTCCGCCATCGAGAGGAACCATGGGGCGAAGCGCGGGCGGGATGACGGGAATGGCGGTAAGAAACATCCATTCGGGACGAACTCCTGATTTAATCATCGCGCGAATAAGCGAAAGGCGACGCTGAACGCGGTCGCGTTCGAGAGCGGTCGCCTTCTCAAGTTTTTCAAGAGCTATTTTTTCGAGCTTGAGGAGATTAAGCTTTTTAAAAAGTTCATACACCGCTTCAGCCCCGATTCCCGCCCTGAAAACTGTCCCGTATTTCAAAGAAAGGCGGTGGTAAACAAGCTCGTCAAGCACAACCCCCTGCCGCATATTCACGAGATCGCGCTTTGAAGAAGTCAGAAGATCCCGAAGCTTGTCTTTGTCCTCTTCCGCCGCGACTATTTTTATCTTCTTTTTATACTCCTGATCGAGCTCCTTCAGAACTCTTGCACGCTCATCTTCGTGCACTTCGGTTATAATATATCCCGCAAAATAAATGACTTTTTCAAGATCGGAAAGAGATATATCCAAAATAAGCCCCATGCGGGAAGGGATATTCCGCAAAAACCAAATATGCGCCACCGGACTTGCAAGAACGATATGCCCCATGCGTTCGCGGCGGACTATCGAGCGCGTTACCTCCACGCCGCACTTCTCGCAGATGATTCCTTTGTAACGGATGCGGCGGTATTTGCCGCAGTAGCATTCATAGTCTTTCTCGGGACCGAATATACGCTCGTCAAAAAGACCGCCCCGTTCGCTCCTGCCGGTGCGGTAGTTGATCGTCTCCGGCTTCGTTACTTCGCCGTATGACCACGCAATAATATTCTCGGGGCTCGCGAGCTTGAGCGAGATGGAGTCAAAATCAAGCGCAGCGTTTCGTTCTTCAGTTTTTTGTTCGTTAAGCATAAAAATTTAAAATTTATTTATCCGGCATAGGTACGCCATCCCGATTAAGCGTTACATCAAGCGCGAGACCCTTAAGCGTTTTCAAGAGTACCGAGAATGATGCGGGGATATTCGGCTGTTTGATCCCCTCGCCTTTGACGATCGAGTCGAACGTGGCAGACCGGCCGATGATGTCATCCGATTTTATGGTAAGCATTTCGCGAAGCGTGTGCGCAGCGCCGTACCCTTCCAGAGCCCAGACCTCCATTTCCCCGAATCGCTGACCGCCCTGTTGCGCCTTGCCTCCCAGAGGCTGCTGCGTAATAAGAGAGTATGGCCCGATGGAACGCATGTGAATTTTATCTTCCACCATGTGATGAAGCTTAAGCATATACATATACCCCACAGCGATTTCTTGTTCGAATGGCTCTCCCGTCCGCCCGTCGAAGAGCTTCATTTTCCCATCTTTGTTAAAACCCGCTTTTTTAAGTTCTTCCTGGATTTCTTCGACCGTCGCGCCGGCAAACGGAGGCACCACCGCCTGATATCCCAGCGTGTGTGCGGCGAGACCCAAATGAAGTTCGAGTATTTGTCCCAAGTTCATGCGCGAAGGCACGCCAAGAGGAGTCAAAATAATATCCACCGGTTCCCCGTCCTCGGTAAAGGGCATATCCTCCTCGGGAAGCACCATTGAAATAACTCCTTTGTTCCCGTGGCGGCCTGCAAGTTTGTCGCCAACCGACACGTTTCGAAGCTGAGCCACTTCGATATGTATGCTCTTGATAATGCCGGATTCCAAACTGTCGCCTCTTTCGCGCGAAAAAACTTTTACCCCGATCACGCGGCCGCGTTTGCCGTGTTCCATGCGAAGGGACGAGTCTTTCACATCACGGGCTTTTTCGCCAAAAATAGATCGAAGGAGCCTCTCTTCGGGAGTGAGTTCCACCTCGCCTTTCGGAGTAATCTTTCCCACGAGAATATCACCCGGCCCGACTTCGGCGCCTATGCGGACAATGCCTTCCTCGTCGAGATCTTTCAGTTTCGCCTCGCTTACATTCGGAATGTCATGTGTCGTAACTTCAGGACCCAATTTGGTATCTCTTACATTTATCGAAAACTCTTCAATGTGAACACTCGTAAATTTTGAATTTTTGACCAGGCGCTCGGAAAGAATAATGGCGTCTTCATAATTCGCACCTCCCCACGAAATGAACGCGGCGCGCACATTTTGGCCGAGCGCAAGCTGTCCCGCAACGCTTGAAGAAGTGTCCGCAAGCACGTCGCCCTTTTTGACTGTTTGACCCATATCAACCACGGGGCGCTGGTGGAATGCGGTAAAGCTATTGGTCCGCGAAAAATTTACCAAATTGAATTCTTTTTTCTCGCCTTTTTTATTTTTGAACGTTATATTCCCCGCATCGACATAGGTAATTTCGCCATCTTCCGGAGCGATAACAATGCGGCCGGAATCAAATGCCGCCCGCGCTTCCATGCCCGTCGCAACAATAGGCGCCTCGGGAGTGATGCAGGGCGTCGACTGTTTCTGCATGTTCGAACCCATAAGCGCCCTGTTTGCCTCATCATGCTCAAGAAACGGAATAAGCGACGTCGCGACCGAAAACGCTTCGTTGGTCGCAACATCGACATAATGAACATCATTCCTATCAACCATCCCTGGATATCCGGCGATACGCGCCTCGACTTTTTCATCGAGTATTTTTCCCGATTCGGAATCAAAATTAAGGCCTGCGTGAGCGATATTGTATTTTTCTTCTTCAATCGCATCAAGATGCTCTATTTTTTTCGTGATGCGGCCGTTTTCAACTTTTACATACGGCGCCTCAATCATGCCAAAATCATTAATGCGCGCATAGGCCGCAAGGCGAAGAATAAGACCGATATTCGGACCCTCGGGGGTGTGAATGGGGCACACGCGCCCATAATGGGACGGGTGCACATCGCGCACTTCAAAACCCGCGCGCTCCCGAGAAAGTCCTCCAGGACCGAGCGCGGAGAGCGTGCGAAGATGCTCCACTTCATACAAAACATTTTCCTGGCTCATAAACTGCGAAAGCTGGTTTGTGGTGAAAAACTCTTTAATGCGCGCCTGAAGCGGACGCGGGCTCATAAGGGAGACCGGGAGCGACGTACTCGCATCAATAGTGGACATCTTATCCTGAATATTTCTCTTCATCTGGGACATTCCGACACGGACTTTTTGGACGAGCATCTCCCCCACCGAACGAACGCGCCGCGACCCCAAGTGATCGATATCGTCGGGCTCTGCCGAGGGCGTATTGTTCAATTTGGCGATGTGGATAAAAATCTTCGCGATATCGCCAAAATCAATCGTGCGCCGCGCAAGATTATCTTTGTCCATCCCTCCATCGAAACGCTTGTTGAACTTGAAACGTCCGACATCGGAAAGATCGTATTTTTCCTTGCTGAAAATCGAGGCGATGAATTCTTTGGCGTTCTCAACAGTCGCCAAATCGCCATCGCGAAGGCGGCCGTATATTTCTATATATGAGTCGTTTATATTTTTAGCCGGATCCTTATCAAACGTTTTTTTGAGCGATTCAAGCGCGAATTCGTCGCCTTTAAAAGCCTTTATGATATCATCGTTGCTTCGCTCTCCTCCTATGATGCGGAGAAGCGATGTCGCGGGGAATTTCCTTTTCTTGTCTATGCGGACAAATACCGCGCCGTCCGGGTCTGATTCGAATTCAACCCATACGCCCCGCGCGGGAATGATTTTTGCGCCGAAAAGCTTCCTCCCTTTAACTTCTTGGGCTGTGAAAAAAATGCCGAACGAACGTGCGAGCTGGGGCACGATAACGCGCTCAACGCCGTTTATGATAAACGTCCCATGAGAAGTCATCAGGGGAAAATCAGCAAGAAATATTTCCTGTTCTTTTGTCGTATGAAATGTCTTGTTATTCAGACGAACATAAAGGCGAAGCGGCGCTTCGTAGGTGAGCTTGTTCGCTTTCGCATAATGTTCATCATACTTCGGTTCGCCCAAATCATATTTGAGAATTTCGAGCTCGAATTTCTTTTCTGAATAATCGCGTATGGGCGAAAATTCTTTAAGCACATCGCCAAGCCCGCGGTCAAGAAGCACTTTAAACGAATCAAGCTGAATCTTAGTGAGAAGGGGGAGTTCGGCGAGCGGGGTGCGGTGGCGGGAAAAAAACTTCTGCTGTATTTTTTTCATTATAGTAAGAAGATATTTAGGCGATTATTTTGTAATAATATCTGACCTCAAAAACCCACCACAGAGGCTATTTTAAGCCAATAATTTAGACGCCAAAAGCGACCCTTACCACTCCTGAACGATCGCCGGTTTTGCCGCCTTGGAACACCCAAAAAGAAAACATCCCAAAAACCCTACCGTTCCTATAACAAGTAGGATGAAGTGTGCTATTCACCTTTTATACGTATGCAAAATATGGTTTGTTGCTTAATTATCAAACCAGGCTTTCAGCCTCTTTACCCAAGCTTTTTCTGACAATGCACTTTATTATAATCATCCCGTTTTTTTTGTCAAGGAATTTCTCTTGGGAGTTGTGGATAAACGTTTTTTCGTTTTGTCTTCCCGGAACTTCTGAACCTTTTTAGGGTCGCCGGAAAAAAGGACTTTCGGGACGCGATACGCCTTTCCTTCGCTTTCAATAACCGGCGGGCGGGTATAGACTTCCGGCCCCGCCACCCTTCCCTCCTCCAATGATTCATGCTTTCCGAGAACACCCTCAATATGCCGCGAGACGGCGTCAAGAATAACCGCCGCCGGAAGCTCCCCGCCGGTGAGAATGTAGGGACCTATGGAAATTTCCTCGGCGCGGAGTATTTTCCGGACTCGCGCGTCAATGCCTTCGTAACGGCCGCACATGAGAACAATATCGCGATATCGGCGCGCGAACGTTATCGCATGAGTTTGTGTAAATGGCTTTCCTTCGGCGGAAAGTATAATAATTTTTGTTTTTTTCCTGTTCCTTCCGCGAAGCGTTTTTGCTACTGCGCGAATAATCGGCTCCGCTTTCATAACCATGCCGGGGCCGCCGCCGTACGGCCGATCGTCGGTCTTTTTATGCTTATCTTTCGTGAAATCGCGGGGATTTCTGAAACGAACATCAATAAGTCCTCCCTTTCGCGCCCGCGCGATAATAGACTCATCAAGATAGCCCGAAATTGCTTCAGGAAAAATGGTGATAATATGAAAAGTTATCTTTGGTTTCTTTCGTGGCATATGAAAAATAGCGGCTCCGTATAATGAAAACGCGCACACTCTTTCGGGCGTGCGCATTTTCTCTAGAGCATGTTCGAAAGCCCTTGCGTCATGAGGACTTCCGTGGCGTTTTGTGGAGAGGAAGTCGAGAAAAATATATGCATATAAGCTCCTGCCTACCGGCAGGCAGGCCTCGGCGGGGACAATGAAAACTGCTGTTTTCATTTCTCTCGCCTTACGTCGCTTATAAGCGAGGAAGTCGGGGAAAATATATGCATATAAGCTCCTGCCTACCGGCAGGCAGGCCTCGACGGGGACAATGAAAACTGTGGTTTTCATTTCTCTCGCCTTACGTCGCTTATAAGCGAGGAAGTCGAGGAAAATATATGCATATAAGCTCCTGCCTACCGGCAGGCAGGCCTCGACGGGGACAATGAAAACTGCTGTTTTCATTTCTCTCACCTTACGTCGCTTATAATTTGAAACGTAGTCAGAACTACGGTGAAAATTATTTTTTGAAGAATGACGAAGCCACGAAATGTCACGGGGGTCCGCAGTAGAAAGGGTTTTCGGACATGCTCTAGAACGTAAGCTTAAATTTTCAGATCTTCCATCGCCTCGTCAACACTTTTTGCCGCGGCGCTCCGCGTGCTTTTCTCCGGTTCGTTGATCTTCAAATTAACGCGAGCGTTATTCTTGAGACCCACGACGCGGAGAAGCGAACGGATCGCTTTGGCGGTGTTTCCGGAACGGCCGATAATCTTGCCCATGTCGTCAGCGTGAACATCCAAGGTGAGGAGAACGCCCATCTCGTCAACGACGCGCTTCACCCTCACATCTTCAGGATGATCAACCAACTCCTTGACGACAAACTCAAGAAAATCCTTATCTCTGTCTGCCATGGTGATTTCGGAATTATGGTCTGTTTCTAAATCCGCAGCCCGACCTTCTTTTACTGCAGTATGTATTATAAGTATACTCTTTTTGATTTTCTTGTCAAATAAAAACACCTATGCTACCATACGCCGACACGATACGTTGCAAGGAGAAAAACCTTTGGGCATAATTCAGCTTCAGATTGTGGTCGGATATACTATTATTATTTTTGTCATTGTTGCGCTTATCATAACGCCGGACTCGACAAATAATCTTGATAGCACCAACGACCCCCCCCTCGGGGCTTGAGAGGGTATTAATGTTGATTGTTTTAATCATTCTTGTAATCTTAGTTCTTGCAGTGATGAACTGCTGGTCGGTCTCGTAATTTGGGTAGTTATCGAAATAGCCATTTCGTTTCAATGGCTCTGGAACTTTTTTTCTAGAGCTTGTGAAAAAACTATTGACGTAGCGAGAATTCATGGTGCGAGGCGAAAATGCGGCGAGGAAAGCGAAGAATATTGTTGATATTTTGAGT
>JAKEFN010000139.1 GCA_022616085.1 bacterium | reverse complement strand
GCGCTGGAACGTGGTATCATACAAGAAATTCCGAAAATAGCAAAAAAATATTATCGTTAATCATTATTAAAAAAATTGCATTTGACCCCAGAATTTACACCTCGCCGCATTTTCGCCTCGCACCATGAATTCTCGCTACGTCAATAGTTTTTTCACAAGCTCTAACCGGCGGTTTTTAAATTTTATACCTTCCCCAAAAACACTTTCTCCAAAATGGCGCTTTCTTTTATTTTGTCTGCACTGCCAGTCCATGCCACGGCGCCTTTGTCCAGCACATAGGCGCGATCCGCGATTGCGAGAAGAGAGGCGATATTATGCTCGACAATCACAATTGCAGTCTTATGGCGTTCGTTAATCTCTTTTATTTTTGCAAAAATTTCCTTCACAATCTTTGGCGCAAGGCCAAGCGATGGTTCGTCAAGAAAAAGCGCTTTGGGGTCAACCATAAGCCCTCGCGCAAGCGCAACCATCTGCTGTTCTCCGCCCGAAAGCGCGCCCGATTTCATCATGCGTTTCCGCTTAAGGACTGGAAAAAGTTCGAACGACTCTCCAACGCGGCGCGAAAGCTCTTTTTTGTCGCGCACCATAAAACCTCCCATTTCCAGATTCTCCTCCACGGTAAGATTCGGGAAAACGCGCCGTCCTTGCGGCACAAAAGCAATGCCGCGCTCTGCCATTTTGTGCGGCACGGGTTCGATACGGCTTCCGTGCCAGAGAACTTCTCCCTCACTTAGTCTTTCCATGCCGAATAGAATCTTGAGAATCGTGGATTTCCCCGCCCCGTTCGGGCCCATAAGCGCCACGATTTCACCCTCGTCCACAGAGAAGGAAACGCGATCAAGCGCGGTGATGCCCTCATACCGAACCGTAACATCTTCTAATGCGCATAGTATGTCTTTCATGGATTTATACGCCCAAATATGCTTCAAGCACTTTTTTCTCCGAGAGAACTCGATCCGGAGTTCCTTCGGCGAGAAGCGCGCCGCTGTCGAGCACGATACAGCGGTCGGCAATCTCCCGCACCAGATCCATATTGTGCTCGATCATGATGACGGCAACGCCTTCATCTCGAAGCGCCTGTATTATGTGTGCGATTTTTTTTATCATTTCGGGAAAAAGCCCCGCAAAGACTTCGTCAAAAATCGCGACGTCCATCCGTTTGAAAGACGGCGCGCGATCAAAGGCAAGGACTCTTCCAATCTCAAGGAGTTTGCGCTGGCCGTATGAAAGCGATCCCGCGAGATCATTTTTTTTGCCCATAAGCCCCACTTCAGCCAAAATCGCCCGGGACTCGCGCTCTTCCGCCTCGCCATGCCGCATAAAAAGCGCCTCCCAGACAGTCCGGCGCGTCAAAATGACCAAGATATTGTCCATCACGCTCATTTGTTCGAATATCCTGATATTCTGAAAAGTCCTTGCAATGCCCATATCGGGCGCATCGGCCGGATCTATAAAACGCCGCGAAACACCGTCTTTTTCAATCTCTCCTTTTTCAAACACCGCAAGCCCCGACAATATATTCGCGATAGTGGTTTTTCCCGAGCCGTTTGGCCCCACCAGAGCGGTGATAGTTCCCTTTTGAAACGAAACGGTCAGATCTGAAAGAGCACGAACGCCGCCGTATGATTTCGATATTTTTTTCAATTTTAGAATATATGCCATGTTATAAAGATCACATTTTATATTCTCCGAGCATTCCTTCGGACCTGTAAAGCATAAGAACCACGAGCACAAACCCGTAGAGGAGCTCGCGCATCTGTCCGGCGATATCGGAGGGAAACCCGAACGAACGAAGCATCTCCGGCACAAGGATAAGGACAAACGCGCCGACGACTGCGCCGCGGAGGCTGCCGAGTCCCCCGAGAATAATCAGGGATAATATAAAAATCGATTCAAAGAGCGCGAAGGTTTTCGGATCGATAAAAGTTACGTATACCGCAAAAAGAGACCCTGCGACCGAAGCCATCGCCGCCGCCGCAACAAAAACAAACAGTTTGTATGCGCGCGTATGGTAGCCGAAAACAAGAAGCGCCTCCTCGTCCTCGCGGATTGCGCGGAGAGCTCTGCCAAAATCGGATCGGACAAGAAATCGGGCCGCCCCGTATACGATGACGAACAAAACAAGCGCCAGAAAAAACATAGCCCCGTGGGACTGGAACTCAATGCCAAAAAGCTCCGGACGCGGAATGCCCGGGATGCCGAGCGGGCCCCGCGTAATACTCTCCGCGTTAAGAAGAACACTGAAAACGATAACGTTGAACCCAAGAGAGACAAGCGCGTAATAATCGCCTCGAAACCGAGAAAGAACGATACCGATGAAAAATGCCGCGATGGCGGCGGCGCATATTGCCAGAACAAGAGAGATGAAAAATCCGACATGGAAGTTTGTAAGGAGGAGCGCCGTTGCATATGCGCCTATGCCATAAAACGCGGCGTGCGTTACCGAAAGAAGCCCTGTATATCCGACAACCAAATTGAGCGATACGCCGAGGATGGCGTAGACGAGAAATATGATGCCGATGTGAAGAAGATAATCCATAAATATATCTAGAGCATGTTCAAAAACTCTTGACTACTGCGAATTCATGTTGCGGGCTGCAAACGGCGGCTCGGGAAAGACTCAAAATATCAACAATATTCTTCGCTT
>JAKEFN010000018.1 GCA_022616085.1 bacterium | reverse complement strand
GATGAAAAAAAAGAGCGCGAAAACGGAAGCGCCTGCGATGCTATGGAAAATTTTAGACCCCGCGATGAGCGTCTCGCGGTTATCGCCGTCGAACGCGGCGGTAAAAGGCGCAAGAAGAATATGATAGAGAAAATATAAGTCGCTTCCGTCCCGCATGGTGGAGAGGGCGGGGAACTTAAGCGTTTCTCCCGCGCGATACGCGAGCGCGTGCGCCGCGTGGTAATACTGGTCGTCCGCGCTCAAAAAAGACGGCGAAGAAAAAAATAAAAGCGAGAAAAGGCAAAAAAATAAGGCAAAAACAGACAATATCGGCTTCATATCCGTGATATCCGTGCGGGGCATGATACAATTATACATGTGAAAGGCGATGTTTCATCCCGTATATTTGTCGTTATCCCCGCGTTCAACGAGGCGCGCGCGATCGGGCCGGTGGTTCGAAGCGTTCGCGAGGCAGGGTTTTCCCATATTTTTGTGGTTGATGACGGGGGCGAAGACGAGACGCTCCATGAAGCGACGCGGGCGGGCGCATATTGTCTTCGGCACGGCGTAAATCGCGGCAAAGGCGCGGCTGTTGAAACGGGAATCGAGGCGGCGCGGATCTCCGGAGCCGAGATTGTGGTGACTATGGACGGCGACGGCCAGCACAGCGCGCGTGATATAGAGAAGCTTCTCGCGCCTATCATGGAAGGGAAAGACGTGTGTCTCGGCGTCCGCGCGTTTGACCCAAAAGTCATGCCGCGGGGAAAAATTGCCGCAAACATTATCGCAAATGCGTTTATCTATGCGCTCTACGGACTCTCTGTGCGGGACAGCCAGTCGGGCTTTCGGGCATACGGGAAGCGCGCGCTTGGCCTCATACGCCCCGATTGCGACGGGTATGAGTATGATTCGCGGGTGATAGGCGAAATAGAGAGGCATGGGCTTGCGTGGGCGGAGGTTCCGATCGCAACACTCTATACCGCGTATTCAAACAACAAAAAACAGAGGCAGAATTTTCTCACCGGCGTAAAAACCGCATGCGCGATCGCGTTCAAATAGCGCCTTTTACAGGCGCCATACAAACCATGATTTCTTTCTATCAAATATTTCTCGCTGGAGTTGCGGCATTTTTTATCACCGCGAGCTTGAAATCTTTTTTCAGGACGCGCCGCCCCGCTCCTCTTTTGTCTCTTCTGGCATCTCTCTCGATATTCGTATTTGCGATTTATCCCGATATCGCGCACCTTGTGAGCGAGACGCTCGGCATGGGGGAGAATCTCAACACGCTTATTTTTACCGGTTTTGTTATCATGACCGCCGCGCTCATATATCTTTCCGGAAGGATTGATTCTCTCGAACGCGATCTCACGCGCTCGGTTCGGGGCGAGTCGATTCGGGAATTCAACAGGTCAAAAGATAAATAAGTTTTTATCGCCGTTTTTCAATGCTATAATCATCATTATGGATTTGCCGAAATCAGAAGAGCGGGCGGCTGATTCTAAGACTGCCTCGCCCGATACGCAAAAAAAAATTCTCATTGTGGAAGATGAACTCTCTTTTCAGACTGTTTTGCACGACCGCCTTGCGCACGAAGGATACGGCATTTTTCAGGCGCGAAGCGGCGTCGATGCGCTTCGGATTATTGCCGAAGAGAAACCCGATCTCATTCTCCTCGACCTTGCGCTCCCCGGCGAAGATGGAATCGAAGTCCTTCGCGAAATGCGGAAACGGGAAGCGTCCGCGCGAATTCCTATCATTATAATTTCAAATCTCACCGAATCTTCTATGGGGAAAAAAGCCCGCCAATATGATATTTTTGATTATATAGAAAAGTCGAATCTTTCTTTGGAAGATGTGGTCGGCAAAGTGAAACGCGCCCTCGAGGGAGGCCCGAAAGAAGCGGCGCCGCTTCCGCGCACGTTTTATCCATCATGATATCCGCGCACGAACAAATAAAAAACGGAGAGGCCGCAGGAGTATTTTCTCCGGAAATTGTTCGGGAACGTTTTCGGACAGAGCTCGAATCTCTTGATGCGCGCGTTTCGGAAAAAGGAACATTTGAGACTGCCGGAGGCGAACGCCCGATAGAAAAAGCGGCGGAATACTCTGTGGCGGCGCAGGAGATGCGGGTGGAAATTATTCGCGGAATTTGGCGCGAATGCATGGAGAGGCATAGTGAGTCCGACAAAAAGTCCGTGGAGGCGATTGAATGTGCGGGAAGGCTTCTTTCTTTTGAAGAAGGCTGGCTCATGCTTCTTCGGAAATATATCGCCGCGCGCGAATATACGCCGGAGCTTTTGCCATTTTATGATGAGCGGATTATTCAACTTTCGCAATCACTCGCCACCGCCGAGGAGCCGTTTAAGAGATTCAAAAAAGCGCAATAATGGCAGTTCTCGAAAATCATTTAAATAACATCCGCGAGCTTTCGACCGAGAGCGGGCTTTTTCTCGCGTCAAGCAAGAGCGTTCCCACGGGCTACAACAAGGCGTGGTTGCGGGACAATTTTTACACCGCGTTTGCCTTTGAACAGACGGGGGATTACGAAACCGTGCGGAAGGTGTACCGTGCGATTCTTGATATTTTCTTGAAGCATGAATACAAGATTGACTGGGCCGTCAAACAGAAGCCGTATGAGGCATGGCAGTATATCCACGCTCGCTACCATCCCGAGACGTTCGAGGAATATTGGGAAGAGTGGGGAAATAAGCAGAGCGACGCGGTCGGGTGCATTTTGTTTAAACTTGCGGAATTGGAAGAGAAGGGGAAAGGGGTTATAGAGAGCGAATACGACAAGCGCATCGTCCAGCGGCTTGTTGATTATCTTTCAAGCATTGAATATTGGCACGATCCCGACAACGGCATGTGGGAGGAGTATGAAGAAGTGCACTCGTCTTCAATCGGCGCCGCCCTTGCGGGGCTTAAGAAGATAGCAATGCTCTCCTTTGTGACCGTGCCGGAAGGGCTTATCCCGCGTGGAGAGGAGGCGCTCGGCAAGCTCCTGCCTCGGGAATCGCGGAGCAAATTCGCTGATCTCGCACTTCTTTCTCTTATTTATCCATACCGAATCGTATCCGATGAAATGGCACGGACTCTTATTGGGAACGTTGCGTATCATCTGGAGCGTCGGCGCGGTCTTATACGGTATCGCAATGACCGCTATTATAACAAAAATGAAGACGGTGTAAGCGAGGAGGCGGAGTGGACATTTGGCTTTTCGTGGCTTGCGATCGCGGAAGCGGCGCTCGGGGATATGGAAAAAGCCCGCGCGTATCTCGCCAAAGCGGAGGGAACGGTTCTTCCGGACGGGAAAATTCCCGAACTTTATTATTCAAATAGCGACCGGCCGAATGAGAATATCCCTCTCGGCTGGGCGGAGAGCATGTTTGTGGTTGCGCATAAGATGTGCGAGGATTAAAATAATAGCATGTCTGATGATACTGATATCAACCAAATGATGGCCGAAGCCGCGGCGGCAAAACAGGCGGGTCTTGCGAAAGGCGCGGCGGGGGCGGGGGGGTCGGACGAGGATGACCTACCGGAGATCGTTAAGCTTGTTCCGACCGAAAAGCATAAACCCCTCCACGAAGTTGACGAGGCAACGCGTAAAGACGAAGTGCATAAGCGGCTGAATATCAATCATTAGAGCATGTTCAAAATTCACAAGCACCGAAGGAGTCGGAGTGAGGCCGAATTCGGATGCATTTTCGTTTTCAAGCGCGAGATCAACAGCCTCGCGTATATTGTGCGTAAGTTCATCAAGAGTTTCTCCTTGCGTTACAATAGGAAGATCTACGCCTTGCGCGACAAAATATCTATCCCCCTTTGTAATAGTAAATTGAATGATTCCTTTCATGCACGCATAGTAGCGAAAATGTCCCGATTACAAGCAAAAGGCGCCGTCCGTGGCGCCTTGTAAACCCTGCATCATGCAGGGATGATTCTGTATTGTCCGTCCTCGATCACGAGCCGTCCCGTGGGAACGATCGTGACGGGCTGGTCCCCAATCCGTTCCCCCTGATCGTTTTTGATCCATTCCGTGGCAGTGATGGACTCGGGGGAGTTGAGGTTCAAGCAGGACTGGAATGTCCCGTCCCGCTCTCCTTCTTTATAACGCGGGTTGCAGTATTCCCTTACCGCCCAATATGACTGGGAAGAAAGTTGCTCGAGGTATGGCCTGACGACCTCCTCTAACAACCCCGTGTTTAAGGATGTTTCGTCTCCGTCCACATCCTTATTAAGAAAAATAAAACGAATTTGAAAGAGCTGGTGTCCTTTCCGGATTTCTGTTGGAACCGCAATCCCTGCAGTGAGAAAGAATTTCTCCTCGATTTGCGGGACCGTCCCACTCACGTCAATCCGTTGCGTGAGTGGGATAACCTGAGTCCCTTCCGGTTTACGTTCTGACGCCTGCGCTCCCCGCGGGTCACACAGGAAGTCGGCTGGGACACGGTCTCCCCGAATATTCTCAAAAATTACCAGCCGCGTGGCTGGCACTCTCTGTTCGGACATCTCTGCCCTCCTTTTGGTTAATTTGGTTAATCAAAAAAACAACAATATAATTATATATTGCCTTTCTAAAAAAGTCAAGCGAAATCGCCAAAAATTATGAAAATATGCGGAGCCGCTCGGCGTATTCGCCGATCCACGGCAGGGCTTCTTTTCTTCCCGCAGAGGCGTTTAGGATGCCCAAAATGACCATAATGAGGACAAAAAGGCGAAGGAGCCATACAAAAAGCGCTTCAAAATCGTAAGAAAATGAGCCCAAAATGGAGACAATGCCCTGGAGCGCCAAGACGGCGATAAGAAGCGTTACGGCCTGGTTCATGTGGAAGCGCACGAACGAATCAGCTTTTTTATCCGTAAAAAGAGGCAGGAAAAAGATGATATAGGCGATACTCGCAAGCTGGCGTTCTTTGTGCGCTTTTGCCATATATCTGATATTATAGGGCGTATGAAAAAACACGTAAAGCCCCCCGTAAGCATCCCGAAGATATTGAAGCTTGAAAGCGGCGCTGTGCGCTATACTGTTCGGAAGAGTGTCCGGGCGCGCCGCGTGAGCATTGTCGTGGGACGAGACGGCTCGGTTACGGTCGTTGTGCCGCGCGGCATCAGGGAGGGGTCGGCGGAGCGGTTTATTGCCGAGAAGCGCGAGTGGATCAGGCGGCATCTCAAGCGATTCGGGAGAGAACCTTCGCGCGATCTTCCGCGCGGGACGGGGCGCGGCTTCAATATTCACAAAGAGGCGGCGCGAGAGCTCATCCTGCGCCGTATCGCGATCCAAAACACCCATTACGGGTTTTCGTGGAAGCGCATTTTTATAAAAAATCACAGCGCGCAGTGGGGAAGCTGTTCGGCGAATAAAAATCTCAATTTTAATTATCGCATCGTCCATTTGCCGGAAGAGCTTGTGGACTATATTATCGTCCATGAGCTCTGCCATCTCCGCGAAATGAACCATTCCAAACGATTCTGGAATCTTGTCGGAAAAGCTATTCCGCGTTATGAAGACAGGGAACGCATGCTCAAGCGTTATTTTTTGTAGGCTGTTGATAACTTTTCGGTGAAGTTATGCTATAATTAATTTCATGAAGCGCGGATTCGGTCTTATCGCCATTATCATGGTTGTCGCCATAATTGCGGCAGGCGGGGCTTTTTATTTTTCCGGATTTGGTTCCGGTTCGCAGTCTGCGTCCGATAACGAGATATATGAGAATGCAATAGAAAAAGCCGAAGACGTTACCGAAAAAATGAATGCGGACGATATGAGCGATTCTTCTGCCGCAGATGGGGAATTTGTCGGCGATCGGCTTGCCGGAGGAGCATCCCCCCTTCTTGATTTTGCCCAGAGCGACTACGAAAAAGCGACCGCGAGCGGCAAACTCGTGGTTCTCTATTTCTATGCCACATGGTGCCCTATTTGCAAGGAGGAATTGCCGCATCTCTACGGCGCGTTTGACGAGCTCGCGGTCGGCGACGCAATCGGTTTTCGCGTCAATTTTAACGATGGCGATACGGACAAAGACGAAGAAGCGCTTGCGCGAGAGTTCGGCGTCGCTTACCAGCACACCAAGGTTTTTGTGAAGAATGGCGAGCGTATTCTCAAGGCGCCCGATTCGTGGGATAAGGCGCGATATTTTGAAGAGATCGGGAAAGCGCTATAAATTTTTTTTATCATTTTTCATTTTTCATTTTTCGATTTTTTATTTTAATTTTTTATGACAGACATATCTCTCGTTATCGCTTTTACCGCCGGTCTAGTTTCCTTCCTTTCCCCCTGCGTCCTCCCGATCATTCCGGGTTTTTTGGCATATCTTGCGGGAAGCACCGTCGGCGATTCTCGCGCGCACCGGCTTGCGATTTTTATAAATAGCATCTTTTTTGTCCTCGGCTTCTCGGTTGTCTTTGCCGTTCTCGGCGTGCTCTTGAACACCATTCTCGAGCGCGTTGCGTATGATGCGCAAGCGTGGCTCGCGCGCATCGGCGGCGCGCTTATCATTTTTTTCGGGCTTTATCTTATGGGGCTTATAAAAATTCCTTTTCTTGAGCGCGAGTATAAGCCGCAGGTAAAAGGCAGTTTTAATTCCCGCTACTTCACTTCATTTCTCTTCGGCGCCGCATTCGCCGCGGGCTGGACGCCGTGCGTGGGAGCGGTCCTTGGCGGCATTTTGGGACTCGCGGCGTCGTCTCCCGGATCGGCATTCCCGCTTCTTCTTTCGTATGCGCTCGGCCTCGGCCTCCCGTTCCTCCTTGTCGGCCTTTTTACCGCGCAAGCGCAGTCTTTTATTCAGAAATACGCAAAGACCGCGAAGTATGTCAATGTGGCGTTCGGCGCGCTTCTTGTTATCATCGGCGTTTTTGCCTTTACGCAGAACCTCGGCCGTATTGCGAATTTTGAATTGCTTAATGACTGGCTTCTCAAATAGTCATGATCATGAAAAATAAAATTTTTCTTGTCATCACTCTTCTTGCCATAGCCGCGGGAATTTATTATCTGGAAAATCAGAAAACAGAGACTGGTTCGGGAGGATCGGGCGATGTTCCGGCATCGGGATCAGAAGCGGCGACCGAAGTTCGCGCTGTTACCATCGAAGAAAAAGCGAAAATGTATCCGCGCGCGGCGGAGATTGTCGCGCCGGCCGGTTTTATCAATTCGGACGGATTTACCGTGAGCGAATTTATCGGCAAAAAGGTCATTCTCGTTGATTTCTGGACTTATAGCTGTATCAACTGCCAGCGAACCATGCCGTATTTGACGCGGTGGTATGATAAATACAAAGATGAGGGGCTTATTATCCTCGGCATCCATACGCCGGAATTTGATTTTGAAAAGAATATAGAGAACGTGCGCCTTGCCGCGCAAAAATTCGGAGTGGAGTATCCTGTTGTTTTGGACAACGACTACGGCACATGGCGCAATTACGGCAACCGTTATTGGCCGCGCAAGTATTTAATTGATATTGACGGTTTTATAGTCTACGACCATATCGGCGAAGGCGGCTACGAAGAGACGGAAAAGAAAATTCAAGAGCTTCTCCGCGAACGGCGCATGGCGCTTGGCGAAGACATGGACATATCAGGAGATATCGTTGATCCATCCGTGGGGGAATATGCTGAGGGGGTGGGAAGCCCGGAGGTTTATTTCGGGTCATCGAGAAACAGCCTCCTTGCGAACGGCGAATCCGGACGATCGGGAGAGCAGATATTCCCATATCCGAGCGGCATCCGCCAAAACGAGCTTTATCTCGGCGGCGATTGGAACATAACGCCTGAATATGCCGAAAATATTTCTCCAAACGCAAAGATTATTTTCCGCTATCGCGCAAAAAATGTGTTCATGGTTCTTGAGTCGGAAAAGCCGAATACCATAGAGATTTATCGCGACGGGAAGCCGATTTCCGTTGAAAAGGGAAGCGACGTGATGATCGTGGATGGAATTCCAGCCATTACCGTAAAGGAGCCGCGGCTTTATAGAATAATCGAGGATCCGGAGGGTTCCGATATACATACGCTCGAGATTAACGTGACGGAGCCGGGACTTCAGGCGTTTACGTTTACGTTCGGGTAATTAGAGCATGTTCAAAAACTCTTGACTACTGCGAATTCATGTTGCGGGCTGCAAACGGCGGCTCGGAAAGACTCAAAATATCAACAATATTCTTCGCTT
>JAKEFN010000138.1 GCA_022616085.1 bacterium | reverse complement strand
TTTCCCGCACTTTCCTTCTAGGAAAGCTCTGTGCTTCCAACAGAGGCGCGCAGCGCGCGGGAAACTCCATTGTATTACCGATTTTGAAAAAAAGTGCCTTTTATTTTTTTGATTTTGCGCGCGCCGGATTTTTTCTTTTTAGAAGGTAAGACACTTTTTCTGCGAGGCACAGCCGCCGCTTTGCGGCGGCTGGCAGAGGTGTCAGCGCAGGTTTCGCTTTTTGGATTTATGTATCAGATTTGGTAAAATAATTTCAAAAGTTTGAGAGTGTTCTAAGTACGCAGTTTGGAGCAAAGCGGAAAACTGCAGGGCTTGGGCTCGAACGTCGCTCGTCCCTCGCTCCCACGAAACCCACGGTTTCGTGAACTTCCTCCACGGGAAAACTACAGTTTTCCCGACCCCTTTCGTGTTCGAGCCCATTTACGGCAGTTTTCCGCTTTGCTCCAAACTGCCGGGCTTGGGCTCGAACCAAGATAGACGGGACCAAAACCCGTAGTCCTACCATTAGACGACCCGGCAATGAAGAGGCTTTCGCCTGTTCCCCATTTATATAATGTTTAGAGTTTTTAGACAAATCAAAAGACGCCCGTAAGTGACATGCATGCATTGACTATTGGAAGCCGTGCCTTAAACTGAAAGAAGTCAAAAATGTAAAAGGAGAGCTCTTTTGAAAATAGAAGAAACAATCCGTGACGACGGGCTTCGCATCATTACCTGCAGGATCCCTTCAAAAAAAGTATATGTTGAATTAACCGCCGGCGTCGGCTCCGCCTATGATCAGCCCGGCCAGGAGGGACTCTTCCACTACTTCGAGCATATGGCGTTCAAAGGAACCGCGCGAAGGCCGGTGGATGAAATCCGAAGTTTCAGCCGCCGAAATATTCTCGCGAGCAATGCTTCCACAGGAAAAATCGAGACAAGGTATTACGGCACCGCAGTTGCCAGAAAATTTTCCGAATTATGCGACTTTCTGTGCGATATATTTTTCCACTCGGAATTTCCTCCGGAAGAAATAGAACGAGAGAAAGAAGTCGTATTAAACGAAATTGCGCGCGACGAGGATCGCGATAGCACTGTCGCTTTTTGCAGGTTGCGAGAGTCGCTCTGGCGGCGCAACCCGCTTCGCGTGTTCGGTGTCGGGACTCCTCCTGGCGTTAGGAGCGTCGGCCGCGATGTCCTCCTCGCGACGAAAGAAAAATGGTATATTCCCTCAAATACGCTAGCAATCGCGGCTGGAAAAATTGATCACCACGACTTCGTTTGCGAACTCAACAAGCATATTCCTTATAATTTCCGCGCCGTGAGACACTATTCATGGGACGACGAACTTGAAGCACCGCCGGTTCATCGCGAAATACTTGTTCCTCGCGGCCTAAGGAATCGGGCGACATGCGTTTTCGGATGCAAATTTCCGGTATTCGCGGACGACAAACGAATTGCTGTTTCTAAAATTCTCCAGCATTCATTGGTTACGGGATCCGGATCGGTTTTATGGCGAGAGCTTCGGGAGAAACGCGGGCTTGCATACAGTCTTTCGGGGCGGGTGACGGCATCATACCGTCTGGGTGCAGATTTCTCCGTTTACGTCGAGACGCTTCCCGACCGCATTGATAATGTGCGGGAACTTCTGCCGCAGATTCTTTTCAAGCCGTTCACGGATAAAAGCATTTTTGAAGAAACAAAAGAATTTCTCCTCGACTGGTATGCATTAGGGCATGACGATCCGGATGATTACGCGGCCCTCATACGATCCCAAATATACAGAGGCAAAACCCCCAAAAGCACGGAGCGATACTTCAACCGGTTTTGCAAAGCCCTCTCATCGGTTACGATTGACGAAGTCGAGTCGCTACGCGAGGCAACGCTCGTTCCGGAGCGGTTTGTCACCGTTATTGTCAAACCAGTATAGAAAATGCTCAAGGCGGTGGTTCACACACCGTCCTTTTTATATACACCCTTTCACACCCGCGAAATATATATTATAGTTCTTTATATGAAAACATACTGGATAGTTTCAATCATAGCGGCAGTGGCGGTGATTGCGGGCATTGTCGCGCTTAATTCATCTGCTCTCGAAACGGGGGATGAGTTAAAACGGGCCGCGAATTACAAAGACGCTTCTTATATTATAAATGGCGAAGTCGTTACCCTCAAAAACGGGATGGCTGAAAAAGAAGCCGCGCCCGGATCGGCGTCAAAAATAATAACGCGCTATTTCGGAAACGAAATTCTTCACGACTTTGACGGAGACGGAAGAGAAGACGTCGCATTTCTCCTCACGCAAGAGACGGGCGGAAGCGGGACATTTTATTATGTTGTTGCCGCGCTCAATACGGCAGACGGCTATAAAGGTTCGAGCGGAGTCCTTCTTGGAGACCGAATCGCCCCCCAATCGACGAACATGGGTTTAGGCAATATCATCGTGGTGAATTATGCGGTGCGCGGACAGGGAGAGAGTTTTGCAGACCAGCCTTCAGTTGGAAAAAGCATCTGGCTTCTTCTCAATCCCGAAACCATGCAGTTCGGCGAAGTGGCGCAAGACTTTGAAGGGGAAGCTGACCCCGCGCGCATGACTCTTTCCATGAAAAAATGGATTTGGATAAACGCAAAACTTGACGACGTAGAAATAAAACCGAAAAAAGAGGGCGTATTCGCGCTTACATTCATGGATGACGGGCGATTCGCGGCAGAGACCGATTGCAATAGCATGGGAGGCGCGTATGAAGCGCGCGAAGAGAACATTTCTTTCAGCTCCATTATGTCAACACGCATGTATTGCGATGGTTCGCAGGAGGCGGACTTTGCATCAATACTTGAAGGTGCGGCAACCTACCGGTTCACCTCGAAAGGCGAGCTTGTAATCACGCTCGAATCGGAAGGCGGATCGGCTGTTTTCAGATAGATTATGAAAGCGTGTATCATCATTTTTCTCATAACTATCGCCATTGCCGCCATCGGCGCATATTCGTTCATGCAAACGCCCGCGGCAACCGAGCCGGAGGCATATCATATACACGCGGATATTAAAATATACGCGCACGATCAGCTGATCGATCTTTCGCTTCCGGAATATCAATCTACGGAAGAGCGCGAGCTTGATCCTGATACTCATCTTCACGATGGAAACGGAAACGTCTGGCATATTCACGCGGAGGGCATCACGCTCGGGCGCTTCGTATCGTCTCTCCCTATTTCGCTTGCCGAAGATGAAAACAACAAAATCACCCTTGTCGTTAACGGCAAAAAAAACCTTGATGCCATGAATTTCACGCCGGAAGATCTTGATCGCGCGCTTCTCTATCACGGCGCCGCAAGCGATGAAGAAATTATGGCGCTTTTTGAGACTGTCACGGACGAAGCGTGCATCTACTCGCACAAATGTCCCGAACGCGGAACGCCCCCCGAAGAAAAATGCGGCGGCGGAATAGGCTCAAAATGCCGCGCGGAATAACACCCCCCCACATAGCTACGAATATACCCGCCATTAAAAAATGGCGGGTATTCAGAATTTGATTCCAAGAACCCTTATCCACCGCGCCTCCATTTTTGGAGTCCACTCAGACGAGAGGGACTCAATAATCTTCGCACGATTAGGATAAGACATTCTTCCGATAACGCCTACAAACTCGTAGAACGTATCCATATTCCCTACCGCACGCACGAGAAGAACTCGAAACGCGGGACGAAACTCGTAATATTCGGCGAGGCCGGCGAGATGGGCATTGTTGAGTTTCTGACTCATAAATCCATCGTAATCATCCGCGCCATTTCCCCACTCTTTTTTGAGCACCTCATATCCGACCCGAAGATCTGCAAACGCATCGTCCTTGAATGCGGTGCGCTCCGTGTCGGAAAGACCCTTCTGATCGTATAAACTTTTCAACCCCTTCTTCGTCTGCCTGATAAGCTCAAAAAAATCATGTTCGCGGCGTTTCCGTTCTATAAGTTCCGTCTCCGCACCCGAGTCAAGGACGTTCGCGCGTATGTAACGCACTTGGCATGTTTCCTCGACAACAGATGCAAATGCTTCGTTGAACATGGGGTCGTTCTGAATGTAGAGCTTTTGGTGTGCAAGCTCGTGGCAGATATGTCCGGCGAGCGAAATATCGTCGCCGCCGAGCATCGTGCTGAAGACCGGATCATTGAACCAGCGGAGCGTTGAAAACGCAGCCGGTTTTCGTATGATCACGTCATATCCGGCCCCGGAAAGACGGTCCGCATACGCCCATGCGTCGCGCTTCCTGAAATAACCCCTCTGCGCCATGCACCCCACGATGGGATAGCATGAAATGACCGGCTCAAGGGAAAACCGCGGCGTCGCGATGACGACCCACACGAGTTCATCTCCAACATCAGAAAATTCCGTATAGCTTCCGTTCTGCGGAAGACCCATTTCGCTTGACGCAAATGTGCGAATCCGCTCGATAATGAGAAGCCGCTCTCTCAAAAATTCCGGCACGCGCTCATCGCGGAGAATTTCCGAGATCGGCCGCTTCCCGTAAAGTATCGCGGCATATCCTCTGACTGAAGCAAAGATGTATCCGTCATATCTTATGGCATCGTATAGAATCCCTGCGCACAAAATAAAAAACAAAACGAATAAAATAAATCTCTTAAACCAAAGCCAAATTTTCATGGCTCAAAACCTCACTTTACAAAATACCTTTATTATTGTATATAATATTTCCGTAAAAAAGTCAAACAACAAAAAGCGGAGCATTATGCTCCGCGATAAAAAATATAATGTGCTAATGATGGAAGATCATTCTTCCTTGTTCGGACGGCAGGTCTTTTTGGACATCCAATAGATGCCTGACCGTCCATGCCTTCCTGCTTTCCGGCCATGTTTCGAATTCCTTAATGAAACCGGATTTATTGTGCGCGTATTGCGTTACCGGATC
>JAKEFN010000137.1 GCA_022616085.1 bacterium | reverse complement strand
AAAGCGAAGAATATTGTTGATATTTTGAGTCTTTCCGAGCCGCCGTTTGCAGCCCGCAACATGAATTCGCAGTAGTCAAGAGTTTTTGAACATGCTCTAACCGCAAGCGAGCAAAAAGCGACCTGCCTGTGCGGGTCATTTTTTGCGAGCGCAGTGGTTATAAAACCAAAAGCAATTCGCAAACCTATCGCTTTTGGTTATATTTCTTGCCCAAAAATTGAATGAGCCGCGGAAGCGCGTCTTTCCATCCATAAACGCGAACCGCGCCCGCGGGCGTTTCTCCTTGGTTCCACGGCGAGTCAAAAAGGAGCACGGGTATTCCCTTGGCGCACACGCTCGCCGCATGGCGAATCGCGTCATCGCAGAAAATTTGAACGCCTAATCGTTCGCATATATCGCCCTTGGTCTCCCGCCGCGATTCTGGTCCATGAACACGCCTCAAGAAATGAACGCCGCCCGAAAAGCGGGGAAAAAGACTCTCAATCAGCTCCATAGTAATATGCAGCGCGATCGTCGGACGCGCC
This sequence comes from bacterium, assembly GCA_022616085.1. Classification (GTDB taxonomy): domain Bacteria; phylum Patescibacteriota; class Minisyncoccia; order Phycocordibacterales; family JAKEFN01; genus JAKEFN01. The sequence goes on along the minus strand of JAKEFN010000137.1, from coordinate 2,874 downwards.
GTAATGACAGAGATATCGCATAACGCCTCGAGCGTCTTCACGGCATGTACCGCCCCGTCAAGCGGATTGAGTCTCTGATGATACGTTGATCGATAGAAGTCTTCAATGCGCTGGGCAACCTCGTTCGCGGAACATCCCCACAAATTTTCCAGATCATAGTCAATAATATCCTCTCTTCGGAGCGTCGTCCCGTATAGGTCGTTGTGGTACTCGCAGAGTCCCGTATTAAAATCAAACAAAACATCGTCAATGTCAATGCCAACTATCTTTTTCTGCATGGCGCCGATCTTCCTTTATGTGCATTTATACCAAGTATACCACATGCGTAAGTCATCCATACAAAAAGAAAAGCGGCGCTATGCCGCATTTTCTCCTGATTCATTGAATACTCCTCCCTTGATGCGAGCCTCATACAGCTTTTCGCGTTCATCAAGAGATGTTCCGGTTAGATATTCCATGACGCTCGCATAGGTCTGAAAATTGACCGTCAAAGCATCTGCCAAATCTCGGCCGGTAGTTTTTTGATTTCTGTAAAGATTGAACTCGGCTTCAATGATGGCTCCTCTGTCTGCGTCCGGCCCAAGATTCAAGGCCCCTAGGACTTCCGCCTTTTTTTGTTCCATTTCCGGATTCTCAAAACCGGTAAACTTATTATCGAGCATACTCTTTGTCTATTAACTGATAATACTCCTATTCTAACATCGGGTTTCTCTTATGCAAAATTACACATACCTCCTCCCCTTAATCTCCTCGGGGAGGAGGTCATCCGCGTCATATTTTTCATATCCTTTGCCGTAGCCTGTATCTTTCATAAGTTTTGTCGGGGCGTTCCGGAGCTTCAAGGGTATCGAGAGATTGCCGTATTTCTTCACGTCTGCAAGCGCTTCTTGAAGCCCGTCGTATGCGCGGCGGTCTTTCTTCGCCCCCGCGAGATACGCCGCTCCGTGTGCAAGGTTAATCGCGCATTCGGGATAGCCGATTGTCTCTACGGCGCGGAATACTTCGTTCGCGACCACAAGCGCGGTCGGCGCCGCAAGCCCCACGTCTTCGCTCGCAAATATGACCATGCGCCGCGCGATGAATTTCGGGTCTTCACCCGCATCCACCATGCGCGCGAGATAATAGAGCGCGGCATCAGGAGAACCCGCCCGCATGCTTTTTATAAACGCGCTCACGGTGTTGTAGTGCTCCTCGCCTTTTTTGTCATAACGGAGAGTTTTTGACTGAAGAGTCTCCTTGAGCTCTTTTTCGCCCACGGTTTTATAAAGTTTTGAGGCGTTTTCTATAAGCGTAATCGCCTGCCGCGCATCGCCTGCCGCGATAGAAATAACGAATTCCATCGCTTTTTTATTAAGCGTAATGCCGCTCCGCGCAATAATCTCCTCCATCTCATTCTCCGAGAGTTCGTGAAGCATAAACACCCGCGAACGTGAAAGCAGGGCGCTAATAACTTCAAAGGAAGGATTCTCGGTTGTCGCACCAATGAGCGTAATGGTTCCTTTCTCCACAAACGGCAGAAGAAAATCCTGCTGGCTTTTGTTAAAACGGTGGATTTCATCAAGAAAAAGAACCTTTGGCGAACCGCTTTCTTTTTCGGAAATAATACGACGAATATCGTCCTTGCCCGCCGAAACCGCGGAGAGCTCGAACATGCGCGCGCCCATGTTATCGGCATAGATTCGCGCGAGCGTTGTCTTCCCCACCCCCGGCGGCCCCCACAGAATGAAGGAGAAAAGATGCTTCTTTGCGATCGCCTCCGCAAGTGGCTTCCCCGGAGCGACGAGGTGTCTTTGCCCCACGAAATCGTTAAGGGACTTCGGACGAATTCTATTGGCGAGCGGTTCCATGACGTTATGCTATACTCTTAACTATGGACAGTCAAAAACTTTTTATACCGGTAATTCTCGGCACCAACCGCGAGGGGCGGCAAAGCGAAAAAGCGGCGCGCTTCATTATGGCGGGAATCGCGGAGCGAGGCGACATTGAAACAACGCTTTTTGATGTAAAAAATTTTAATCTCCCGCCTGACGATTACGGAGAGTCTATAAAAGAGCGCTTCCCCGAATACAGAGATGCTATCGTCCGCGCTGACGGGCTTATTCTCGTCTCTCCCGAATACAACCACGGCTACTCGGGACGGCTCAAAAGCGTGCTTGATCTTCTGCTCGCCGAATACAAACACAAAGCCGCCGGTATTGTCGGAGTCTCGTCGGGCATGTGGGGAGGAACGCGCGGCATTGAATCGATCATCCATGTAACGCGCGAGCTTGGGCTAGTGACTATCGGGAAGGACTTAAACGTTCCGCTCGCAAAAGACGCGTTTAACCATGACGGAACGGCGCGGAATGAAAAACTCATTGAATCGCGAATGCGCTTCCTCGCCGAACTTGTCTGGATGGCGCGAACGCTCAAATACGGGAGAGAAAACATGCCAGTCGGGTAATGCGCAAAAAGGGCGCTCTCGAGCGCCTTAAATTTACAAGAAATTCTTTTTTGCGAGCATGTGCTCCGGAAGAAACGAGAAGATGGACTCTCGCGCCTCAAGCGTTTCAGCGCTTTTTCCCGATACAGGATCGTGGAGCGCGCGGCTTATGTTTCTGACGCGGATATCCCTCTTTTCAAGTTTTTGAAGCATCTTCGGGTTTATGATGGGGAGCGAAATTTTGTCTTCAAGACCGCTCACAAGAAGCGTTTTCATATTTCGCGAATGTTTTTTGAGCTTATGGAACGACACCCGGCCGAGACGGTAGACGGAGTAAACCCCTGAAAAAGTCATAGAGCTTGTGAAAAAACTATTGACGTAGCGAGAATTCATGGTGCGAGGCGAAAATGCGGCGAGGAAAGCGAAGAATATTGTTGATATTTTGAGTCTTT
>JAKEFN010000136.1 GCA_022616085.1 bacterium | reverse complement strand
ACTCAAAATATCAACAATATTCTTCGCTTTCCTCGCCGCATTTTCGCCTCGCACCATGAATTCTCGCTACGTCAATAGTTTTTTCACAAGCTCTAGAAAAATCATTTTTGCCATTATCAAAGAATCCATGATAAAATAATTATTATGGAAGAAAACAAAAAACAGGACGTGAAATCCGTTCTTATTGTCGAGGACGAAAATATAATATTAGGGCTTCTTGAAAAAAAAATCGCCGGAGCCGGTTATCATGTCTCTGTTGCGCACGATGGCGAGGAAGCCATGCGGAAAATAAAAGAAGAGAAACCCGATTTGGTGCTTCTTGATATGATACTTCCCAAAAAAGACGGATTTGAAATTCTCAAAGATCTCCATGACGGCGGAACGCTTCCCGATCTCCCGATTATCGTTATTTCGAATTCCGGCCAGCGCATCGAAATTGATCGCATGATGGGATATGGCGTCCGCGATTATCTTATCAAAATAAACTTCAACCCGTCGGACGTTTTGGAAAAAGTCAAAACAGTTTTTGCGAAAGAGGAATCACGCGGCGCGGCCGCATAAAACAAAACATACCATGTCTATACAAGCAGGATCAGGTATAAGCGGACACGATGATCATTACCATGCCGGTTTTGAAGCGGTCAAAAAAGCAATGGAAGCGGGCGGCATCGTCAAGCCGGATATCGTCTTCGCATTTGCATCCGTCAAATTCGACCAGGCAAAAATGCTTGCCGGTATGAGCGAAGCGGCCGGAGGCGCCCCCATCGTCGGGTGCAGTGCGGCGGGAGAAATAACAAACGACGGGCCAAACGACAAAATGGTCGCGGCGCTCGCGGTGCGAAGCCCCGATACTCAATATGCGCTTGGCATAGGCCGCGACGTCAAAAACGGCGCGCGCGAAGCGGGGCGAATGGCGGCGGAAGATGTCAAAAAAAACGCGCCTTCCCCCCTCAAGGCGTTTATCATGTTCCCCGATGTCCTTACCGGAAACGGAGCGGATGCGGTGCGCGGAGCGCTTGAAGTCCTCGGAGAGCATTTCCCTCTTGTCGGAGGAGCGGCCGGAGACGATTTTCTTTTTAAAGAGACTTTTCAATATAAAGGCGCGGAAGCCGTGACAGGTTCAGTCGTGGCGGTCGGGCTTTCGGGTTCGTGCGCAATCGGCATTGGCGTAGGACACGGCTGGATACCGATCGGACTTCCCATGAAAGTAACTAGATCGGAAGGGTCGGTCCTCTATGAGCTTGACGGAAAACCTGCGATATCTCTTTATGAAGACTATTTCGGCAACCGCGCGGAAGATCTCCGAAGCGAACCATTGGCGCGGATGGCCGTTACGCATCCGATCGGCATCAAGACAGCCGACATTGACGAGTTTCTCATCCGCGACCCCATCACGGTCGGTGATGACGGATCGATCACCTGCGCCGCGGAGGTTCCGGTCGGATCGGAAGTCAGGCTTATGATCGGCACAAAAGAAAAAGCCGTTTCCGCGGCTGAAGAAGCCGCCCGAAAACTCATGGACGATTTCAGACGTTCGGGAGCGGCGCCGAAGTTCATGCTTATATTCAACTGCATTGCGCGCGAAAAACTTTTCGGCCAAGAGGCAAAAGATGAAATTAATGCGGTGCAGAATATTGTCGGGCGGGGTCTCCCAATCGCCGGTTTTTATACATACGGCGAGCAAGCTCCGTTCGGAGGCGAAATTCGAGACACCTCCAAAATACACGCCCGTTTTTATAACGAAACAATCGTCCTTTTTGCCGTAGGAGAATAGAAATAGGACTTATGCATAATGCGCAAGTCCCAAAAATGTATGCGGACAAAAATATTCATTGGAATCGGCGCGCTTATGGCGATAGCCGCAATAACGGCTTTCGTTCTTCTTTTCCATGTTTTTGAGATGAAAGAAAGGGCCATATCGGTTCTTGGAGAAAGGGAATATCTCGACTGGCTTTGGAAAACGAAACTTCTCGACATGCTTTTTGCCCTTGCGATCGGGGTTGTTGCGTTTCTCTATGGCGGCTATCTTGCGATTGAGTGGGCGGTTAGAGATCCCATTCGCCGAATGACGCGGACAGCAAAACGGATAAGCGAAGGAGAGCTTGATCTCCGATTCGAGGAGAAAGGCGCGGGAGAAGCCGGGGAACTTCTCTTTGCGTTCAACAGCATGACGGAGCGGCTCGCGGCATATCCTGCACGCCTTGAAAAAGACGTCTGGGGCCGGACAAAAAAACTGAACGAAGCGAACGAGAATCTCAAAAAACTCTTGGAAGAATCGAAGCGGGCGGAACAGATTGTGCGCGAACAAGCGGCCGAGATCCACGAGACATCGAAAATTCTTATACGGCGAGATTACGAACTCATGGAAGCGAATCGGAAGCTCGAAGAGCTCGATAAAATAAAATCCGAATTTATATCGGTCGCGGCGCATCAGATGCGGACTCCCCTGACCGCGGTCCGCTGGACCCTCCAGGCGCTCTATGACGGCGAAGCGGGCGAGCTTTCCGGGTCGGAAAAAGAAACGGTGCGCGACGGGCTCGCTTCGATTCTCTCCGCCATAAATATCGTCAACAACCTTCTTGATGTGGCGCGCATGGAAGGCGGCCGTTTTGAACTTTCTCTGGCGACCCATCCGATCTCCCCTATCATTTCGCGCGTCGCGCTTTCTCTCAAAGCTGCGCATGAAATGAAGGGCGTATCGTTTCATATCGCGGTCCCGGACGATCTTCCCGCCATCGAGTGCGATGAGGAAAAAATATCGATTGCCTTCGAGAATCTCTTGCAGAATGCGATAAAATACACTCCGCCCGGAGGAACGGTAACGGTTTCGGGAAAGAAAAAAGATCGTTCTGTTGAAATTACCGTCACCGATACGGGTATCGGCATTCCCGAAGACGATATGCCGCGGGTATTTACAAAATTCTTCCGATCGCGGAACGCCATACTTCTTGAGACATCGGGCACGGGACTCGGACTCTATATGGTCAAAAAAATAATCGAAAAACACGGCGGCAGGGTATCGGTCGAAAGCAAAGAAGAGGCGGGGTCGACATTCACCATTATGCTCCCCATAGCGCAAGCATGATAAAAAAAATCACACTCATACCGTCGCGCATCGGATGCCCGTCTATTCCGGGCGCCATGATGGGTGTATTAAAGTCCATGTCCGGCGTTCACGGCGTCGATATACATTACGACGAGCGCTCGCTCGATGTAACGCTTGATGACGAAAAAATTTCCGCCGAAGATATTATAAAAAAAGTGGGCGAAGAGATGGGACTTGCGCTTAAGGTCAAGACGGAAGGCGCAAAAGAGGGAGAAAATCCCGCAAATACGTGCCCTCTGTAAATATACTGTAAATATAATATAAAAAACCCGCCTCGTGGCGGGGTTATATATAATCCTTATCCTTATCGTCTTCAATCTCCATCCGGACGAGCAAATTGCTGCCGGATGTGTGTATCATGACCACTATTGTGGCCGCCTTGCTCTATTGGCGAAGCTTTTTGAAGATTTACGCCAATCGCGATGAGGGGATACCTATTGGCATCCTCCTTGGGTTCAGGCCGTGCAATCACGGCGCAATAGCCGGAAATTTTTGCCGACGGCATGGATTCCGTTTCGCTTGTCGCCTTTCCCGCGTTGAGAAGAGCGCTAAAGAACGGCAATCCGCCAAGAGCGTTAAAAGAAGCGCCCCCGGTACTGCCGCGGCCGGCAACGCCGGTCACGACTTCGCCTTCCATCGGAGGACAGACCATGCTTATCCTCTCCGCCCTCATTCGGTCGGCATGTTCAAACGGAAAACCGGTTATTCCGGAAAACCACAAATCCATAAGATTGAGGCCGTCCGTTTCGCTGCCGGTCAAAAAAAGAAGTACGCCGGTTATCTCGCCTCTGCCGAAAAAAGTTTCTCTCGGCGGATCTACCAGGAGGAGGCGGGTTCCGCTTTTTGGATATCGTCGCGCATACGCCGGTGTTGGCGTAAACGCAAGTCTTGCCGATATATAATCGGCCACCATCACATTCGCTCGAAGATCATCAAACTGCACCCGCGTTATCGGCAATGAGACCGCGTTTTCGAGCGCAAAACGTATATTGCCCCGAATCAGATTTGCGGGAACCGTATTCCTGTCGCTAAAAAGCGGGATTACCGGAACCCCGGGCAGTTGAAGCGGGGATTGCGGCACCGCCATCTCGGTAGGGCCTTCATCTTGATCTTGCATGTTGAACTGCAAGTCGTTGACGTTCACATTAGGAACAATCGCAACAGCCCCGGCGCTGCTTCTCGAATCTGCATGGCTGTCATGCGCGCCTGCCTCAAAAGCCGCGAGCGCGAGAGCGGAAGCAAGAAAACTAAAAAGAATTTTTTTCACTTGCGCCCCCTATCCTATCGCACGAGAGCCCGAGTTCCGGAAACGCCAATCATATCAAGCGTATGCGTTCCCAAACCTTGGCCAAAAAATCCCGATGATCCGGTGGCGGAACGGGGCGGACAATTTCTCCATGCTTCGGCGACTGTGTGCCCGGAAATCTCTCCGAGAGCGCCGCGAGCGCCGTGCCCAAAAAGCGTAGCGGCACTAAGCCCATGAGCTCTATCGTAGCGGCTTGCCGCGCGAGACGCACTTCTGCCATAAAGAGCGCCAGGACCGCCAAAGGCGCCTTCATATGTTCCACCAGCCGAAGCGTTCGAATTTGGCCCGTGAGTCTCCGTGCGCGTCTCGCCGGAAACATAACCGAATCCGTTTACATCAGACGGGGATCCCTCCGTAACGATATAAACCGCGCTTCCGGAATCCGCTCGACCGATTTCTGTGGCGGATGCCGTAAAAGTCAATAAAAAGAAAGTAACGAGAGCAAAATGCCGTGCGTTCATATTTTTTCTCCTTTTGTGGGTGTTTTAATAAGAAAAAGCCGCGTCAAGTTCTGACTCCCTGGCCTCAATTATTCTTCCATCCGGTGTCTGAATTTTTACAGACTCATCACTCTCCGCTGTAACGCGAAGAGCATCAATTTCTTCAATTGGCACGCCAAGAGTATTCATAAGTTCCTGCGGCGTCGCGCTAATCGTCTCGCCCGGAACAATACGTGCCTCTATGGACTCATACCGGACATTCACGTCCTGAAGCCGAATCCAGTCGCCATTCTGCGTCTTCGCAAGACGATATTCAATCACGCCGTTTCGCGCCGTTGCCGTGCGAAAAATCGGTTTTTTCTTGCCTTTCCATGCAATTTTTACATTCCAGGCGAGTTCCCCGGACTCAACAACCGCAAGCGCGGTTTCCCCGTTTTTGATTTCCACCTCGCGGTAGGGCTCTCTCTTGTCTCTTTTTTTATTATAATCCGCGGCAAGCGCCTCGTGAACCGCCAAAGGGAAACCAAGCTCATCCGCGGCCTCTTCCGGCGAGCGTATGCGTCCGTTCGAGGCATTCTCCATCCATCGCGCCCCGTCAAAAGTCGGATCAAAAAGCGCATTTTTTCTTTGCTCCTTCGTGGAACATTCGGCGGGAATCTTGAGAAACGTCCCGCTCAAAAGAGTCCTTCCATGCTCCAGAATGAGGTCCGGCCGGTCGTTTGCGCGCGCAACCAAAATCCATTTGTTGCCACCCCCGCAATGCTTCTCCGCAATACTCCAGAGCGTTTCGCCCGGAAGCACCCGGTGAAGGTCGCGTCCACCCCCGCTTTGCACAATGGCAAAAGGAGCAAAAACAAGCGCAAGAACTCCAAAAATCACTTTTGTTTTCAATCTTTTTTTCCTTTCTTTCAAAAAACTACATCGCCTACGAGTATACCACGGGTATGGCTTTTGTCAAAAAGTTTTTTCTGTATATCCATACTATTATATTTTTCTCATATAGGGGCGTATGGGAAGGAGGAGAAGCGCGCCCGCAAGCGAGACGAGCGTAATTGCAAAAATAAGCGCGGGGAAGCCGTAAAAGACGGCGATAAATCCGCCTACTGCGGCGAGTCCCGCGCTCGATAAATCAGTGAGCGTAAAATAGACGCCCCATTCAGTCCCCTCTTTCGTGCTATCAATATGGCGCGTAAAAATCGCCATATATGTCGGGTAAGTAAACGCGGTAAGGAGTCCGAGCGTAAATTGCACGGCATAGAGCCCCGCGGGCGTCTCAACGGCAAGATAGAGAAGCGGGACAAGCGCCTTTAGGACTGAAAAAATGAACATGAACCAAAAGTCATCCATTTCGCCGCGTATGGTATCCACGAGATGGGCAATGGGGATTTGCAAGATGCTTCGGGTAAAAAGAAAAATGCCCATCGCGAGTCCGGCAACCGCCTCATCCCCGCCCTTAATAAAATCTTCGACAAAAATAGCAAAGATAGGCGCAAGCAAGGCCGCACCGCCCACAATTGCGGTGTCGGAAATTATAAGAAAACGGATGACCGGATTGATATCCTTGAGAAAAAAATGCTTGAGCTTGTGCGGGGTGCGCTTCATGCTAATTTCTTAGAGCTTGTGAAAAAACTATTGACGTAGCGAGAATTCATGGTGCGAGGCGAAAATGCGGCGAGGAAAGCGAAGAATATTGTTGATATTTTGAGTCTTT
>JAKEFN010000135.1 GCA_022616085.1 bacterium | reverse complement strand
GTATCAGGGCGGCTACTGTTCATCGGGGACGGTGTGGGGACCTGATCGGATAAAATATGACGTGGATTGGGATAATCCCGCACACAATGATTTGTGTGATTATTTGTGTGATTGTGACGAGGGGTGAGTTTTTCTCACCTCCCTTTTGAAGGTTGTTTCGTTATAGAGAAGCGAGTTTCAAAAGGGAAACGCGAGTTTTCCGATTTTTTGAAAAGGAGAAGAGCATGTTTCGCAGAATTGAAGTTTCGGGAGAAGGCGGAGCAGGTCCTGGCTATAGTGTAAAAAGAGAATGCGGAGGTAAGGTGATATGATAAAGAACTTTGAGCAGGCCACGCGCGTGCAAGAAAGACGCGTTGAAAGCGGAAAAAAAGGAATCGCGAAAGCGGTTCGGCGGTGGATGAAGAAAAACAAGCTTAGATCTCTTATAATAAGAGAAGGAGGAGATCATGAGTTTATTTCGACATCCAAAAACGACACAGGAAGCGCGAGCGGCGAGGGCGATCCTCGCTGATCGCAGAGACTTTGAAGAATTTCCGGTGATGGTAAGGGTTCGTCGAGCCGGGTCCGGTTCGGGACTGCCATCGGCGTATGACGATATCCCGCGGAGCAGTTACGAAGTGCGTTCATGGAAGAGCTACCGAAAAAATCAATGGCGCAAAAAGGGCTCGGGGAAACGGTGTTTCCCCGCGAACAACGTTGGAGGTATGTATGAAAACGCTAATCAAAATTCACGTCAAAAAGGACGACGTGAAAACGCGTAAGGAAACGAGGGGGCTTGGATCCCTCGGCGGAGCGCATAAAAATAAAAAGAGGTATAATCGCACGGATGCGAAAAGGGCGATTCGGGAGCTGTCAGATGGTGGCAGCTCTTTTTTATTGCCGGCCGTTTTTTGCTTTGATGACATCGTCTATGAGGCCGTATTTTTTGGCTTCGTCCGCAGTCATGTAATAGTCGCGATCGGAGTCTTTCTCCACTTCAGCAAACGGTTTGCCGGTGTTTTTTGCAAGGATTTTGTTGAGGTTTTCTTTGATGCGGAGAATGTGCTTTGCCGAGATCGCGATGTCGGACGCTTGCCCTTCCGCGCCGCCCATGACTTGGTGTATCATGACTTCCGCATTCGGGAGCGCGAAACGCTTGCCCTTTGCGCCGGATGAGAGAAGCACCGCACCGGCTGATGCCGCAAGTCCGACACAAGTGGTGCGGACATCGGGCTTTATGAAGTTCATGGTGTCGTAGATCGCCATTGCCGCGGTGACTGATCCTCCGGGGGAATTGATATAGAGCTCAATATCTTTTTTTGAATCTTCGGAGGTGAGAAAGAGGAGTTGGGCGATGATGATATTTGCGACCGTATCGTCAATCGCGCCGCCTAAAAATACGATACGCTCTTTTAAGAGCCGCGAATAAATGTCATACGCCCGTTCGCCGAATTGGGACTTTTCGATGACTGTGGGGATTAAAATACTCATAATATAGTGGAGGTTAGGTGTTGGATAATTTGATTTTGGATAATGAACGTAAGATAGCATATTTTTGGTCAATTGGCAAGAAAACTACTCTCCTTCCAAAAAATCGATCACTTTTTGGTTGGTGAGCTGTTGACGGACATAATCGCGCACCCGTTCGGGATCGGCATTTTTTTGGCTCTCCAGAATAAACGACACGCGTTCGCCAAAATCTTTTTCATTTGGTTCAATTTTTTCTTTTGCCGCAATTTCGTTTAAGACAAGCTGGATTTTCGCCTGTTTTTCCGCTTCCGGCCGCCATGTGAGGCGGAGTTCCTCGGACGTTTTGCCCAGGTGCTTCAGGTAGTCTTCCGCATTAAGTCCCATATTTTCTATATCCCCCTCCATGCGCGCATACATTCGATCAAGTTCCCAGTCGACGATAACGCCAGGGATCACAATGTTTGTTTTTTCCAAAATTAGGTCGAAAATCCGCATTCGTCTTTTTTCCTTCGCGCCGCGTTTTTTTTCAAGCATCATATTCTCTTTAATTTTTGTTTTGAAAGCGGCAACATCGGCAAAGTTTCCAAGCTTTTTTACAAACAAGTCGTCAATCTCGGGTTCGTTTCCATTTTCGTCTCTATGCATCTTTCGAAGCTCCAGAAGAACATCCTCAATCTCTTTGTCGGTTACGTCGGCGGGCGTTTCTTCCGGGGTTTTTCGCGCGATCTCTTTGTAATCGGGGAGATCGAACTTCGGCATGACTGCGGTCTCAATTTTGAAGCCAAGAGGATTCTTCGCCGCGAGTTTCGTAATGGTAATTTTTGGATGGCCGATCGCTTCTATGCTGTTTTCGGCAAGCATTTTCGGATACTCTTCACGGAGCGCGCGCTCCGCCATTTCCTCAAGAATTCGCATTTCCCCGATGCGTTCCATGAGGATATGCTCCGGCGCGTGCCCCCGGCGGAATCCTTTGATTTCGAAAGATTCGCTTACAGCCTTCACCGCGGCTTTTCTGTGGCGCTCGAAAGAAGCGGCCGCTATTTCGCCGGCGATGGTTATGAGAGATGCGCCGGTCGTTTCCACCGAAATACCCTTTTTTTCGCTGTCGTTCATTGGATTCCAGTGTATGCGCGAAGCGCGCTCGTGTCAAAGGCGCGCAGTTTGGTATAATACTAAAAGCCACCATGAACACGGAAGAGAAATTAAAACAGCTTATTCTTGATTCGGGCCTTGCGTCCATGAAAGATATCGATGCCGCGGAAAAAGAAGCGAAGAGCAAAGGAACAGCTTTCGAGGACGAGCTTTTAAATGAAGGAAAAATATCGGAAGACGATCTCCGCCGGATGCGGGCGTATGTGTTCGGCATTCCTTATATCGATCTTAAGGGGCAAACACTCGATTTCGGCATTCTTTCCATGATTCCGGAGCCCATAGCGCGAAAGCACAATATTATCGCATACAAGAAGGCGGATAACGGGCTCGAGGTTGCGATGCTTGATATAAACGATCTGCAGGCGATTAACTTCATTAAGAAAAAAGTGAAGATGAATATCCTGCCACGGTTGACCGACGAGGAGTCTGTTAAACACGCACTTCTTCAGTATCAGAAGAGTTTAAAGGCCGAATTCGGGGATATTATAGAAAAAGGCGTCAAAGAGCTCCGGACTATTGCTGAAGAAGAAGGGGGCGAAGTTTCAGAAAAAGACCTCAAAAAACTTGCCGAAGACCTTCCTGTCCTTCGTATTGTCAATGCCCTCCTCAACCATGCGATTATCCAAGGGGCGTCAGACATACACATCGAGCCGATGGAGGGGCAGCTTCTCGTTCGGTATCGCATAGACGGCATACTCCACGATGCCATGGTCCTCCCTATTTCCACGGCGCCTGGGGTGACCGCGCGTATAAAAGTTCTTTCGGGCCTTAAGATCGACGAGAAGCGCTTGCCGCAAGACGGGCGGTTCAAGATAGAAATGGAGGGGCAAAAAGTCTCGTTTCGCGTCTCAACACTCCCTACATACTACGGGGAAAAAATCGTCATGCGCGTACTCCGCGATTCCGCATCCGGATTTACCCTTGAGTCGCTCGGCTTTTACGGACTTAATTTGGAACGCATTCATAGCGC
>JAKEFN010000134.1 GCA_022616085.1 bacterium | reverse complement strand
CCATAAGTCTAGGCGCCGCTTCTTGAGGAGCTTTTTCAAGCGCCAAACGAGCAACTGCTTCTCGGATTCCCTCGGGCAGGTATCTAAGATTCCCCATAAGTCCAGGCGCCGCTTCTTGAGGAGCTTTTTCAAACATAACTTCAATCTTTCTTATCCAATCACCATCCTTTTTATCTGCTTGAAGTAAGTTCTCTATTTCTTGTAGAGTTTTGACTCTTGTTTTTTCATGTTGAAGTGCGACAGTATATTGTTTAGCTAATGCTTCGGCGGTTGACTGTAACTTGTCATTAGTCACTTCTGGCTTGTTTGGTAATTTAAACATCTTCGAATTTGCTACTACCTCTGCAATTTCAAGTTCAAGACCACTATCTGGTGGCAATTCTGTAATTAATTCACTTGGGGAATTATATTTCCCTGTTGATATTTCAAATCCCATATATTTTTTATGCCGCTATTTCTTTTTCTTTATTTGCAAGAAGCGCATCAAGCTCGGCATTCGTCGCGTCTACAATCTCTTGAATTTTCTCTTTTAGCATGAATTTTTCGTCCTCGGGCATCTCTCCCGCGCGCTCCTTCTCCTGAATATCGCTCCAAACTTCATCGCGCTCGCGGCGAAGAGATATCCGCGCTTCTTCAAGCTTCTGTTTTGCGACTTTCCCGAGATCTTTTCTTCGCTCCTCCGTAAGCGCGGGAAGGGCGATTCGAACGCCGGAATCATTGACTGTGGGCATGACGCCCAAGCTCGACGCAATAATCGCTGCTTCAATCGGCTTCACATTTCCTTTATCCCACGGACTTACGAAAATCGTCCGGGCGTCTTCAATGGAGATGCTCGCGACATGTTTCAAAGGCGTCTTTGACCCATACTGGTCAATCATAATGCCGTCAACAAGCGCGGGTGTCGCCCGTCCGGTGCGGATTCCGGCAAGTTCCTTCGCGAGCCAATCCTCCGTTTCTTTGAGCTTATCTTTAAAAGCGGTTAAGTCGGACATTGTCGTCATTATAGCGTATTTCGCCGTCGTGTGCCAGTTTCGCATAAAAAACCAAAAAAATTGCCTCCAGCTTTTGGCGCCATCGCGTTACGCCCGGGAATTCTCCCACGCGACGATGGCTTTGAGTTCATCGTCAGTCATCTGTGACATAGAGTCTGTCATAAAGACAAACTCCGGCTTTCCAAAAGTATTCCTCGTCTCTCTTGGAGACCGGAACACAACCAAAAGAATCTGTCCGTTTTCACCGCATACAACTCTTTCATATAGGCACTCGATTAGAGGCCCGTAGCATTTTTGGCTATCCGTATGCTCCTTGGACGTCCGGGAAATAATCTCTCCAGTTTTCATGATCTCGGCTGCTTCATTCCCTCGAAGCGTTGCTGTGATCCGTTCGACCGCCTCTTTCATGAAAATTTTGGCATCTTCATCTCGCTCAAGTATTTTTTTAAGTTCAAATGCTTCGCGGCGGTCCATCTCTTTTTGTGCCGGTGTCCGATAATCCTTTCCCTTTTCTAAGGACTGAATTTTTTCTCTCGTCAGGCGACTTTCTTTCGCCTTAGAAGATCTCGCCGCCTCAACGCGGATTCTCCATTCCGCATCTGTTTTTTCCAAAAAAATAATAATATCTGAAGTTATAGGACGGGCCATCAGCATTGTAGATAATATGCTCCTCCTTAAACCACCAATTCAAAAAAGCGATTGAGAGGTATCACTCGCTCCCTCGTAATTTTTATCACGCCATTCTTTGACTTTTACACGCAAACCGGCGACAAGGGGCGGGATGAGTTTATCAAATCCTTTTTCGCGCAGATCCTCGTCAGCAGGAAACCACCGCACTTGTATTTTAGTCATTTTAGAAAGTGATCGGCGGGCTTTTTATAAATAACCGCAAACTTTTTCATTTCGGCTACATCAAGCCGTCTTTCGCCAGACTCTATTTTTGAGATATAGGATTGCGGCTTGCCTAATTTATCAGCTACCGCCTGTTGGGATAACCTAACCTCAATACGCGCCTTTTTTAGGCGTTCTATGATTTCCCTATATTCTTTGTCGTGAATTGATTTGACCATGCTTGTTTGTATCATATATCCTATTGTGGTATAATCCCAAAATGGGATTATCTAATTTAGATAGCTTCGCCAAAAAATTCGCCAGCCCAAGCGAGGACGGCTCGGCAGGAGGAGTTGGGGGGAGGAATGCCGAGCCGTCCGAGTGAAAACAGAGGCCAGCTCCGCCGCCCTGCTCGTTCAGAGCAGAGTCCCGCAAAAAAGTTTTCTTTTCCTTTTAGAAGAAAAAATCCGGCGCGCGCAAAATCAAAAAAATGAAAGGCACTTTTTTTCAAAATCGGTAATACAATGGAGTT
>JAKEFN010000133.1 GCA_022616085.1 bacterium | reverse complement strand
CCGCGTTGTCGTTTACGATCCGCACGGTTGCGCTTGAAGGATTTCCGACTTTTTTTATATAGAAATCAATGCTGTGTATGAGCGTGGTTG
Source organism: bacterium (assembly GCA_022616085.1). Lineage (GTDB taxonomy): Bacteria > Patescibacteriota > Minisyncoccia > Phycocordibacterales > JAKEFN01 > JAKEFN01. Next base: position 6,079 of record JAKEFN010000133.1, on the reverse strand, counting down.
AACTCGGGCGAAAACTTTGGGCAAAATCGACTTGCGGGTTTGATTGCCCGACCGTGACATCCTGGTTGCAGACCGTTGAGCTCGCTGTTTGGTCGTCAAAAATTCCCGATGCTACGCGGAGTTCGCCCGTTATGGCGGTGTTGGGACCCGCGAGAACCGCGCCGTTTGAGTATACGTTCCCGGCGCCTCCCGCCTGGCCCCTGATTTCGGTGTTGTTTGACATTTCGATCCCAAATTCTCCTACCTGCGCGCCGTAATAGAAGTTTGCGCTTGTGGTGTATTCGCTATATACGAGGCGGGATTTTCGCACCATGTCTTCCATGATGCCGGTTCCGAAAAATTCTGTTTCCCCTCCGCCGAGGCTTGTGATCGTCGTGGTTACCGTCGTGGTGCCAACGATAAGCGTCGTGGGAGACGCGGCGGAGAGTCCGTTTATCACGCGATAGAGCGCGTCTTTCACTCCGGCTTCGGAGAGAAGGTATGATATACTGAAGCCATGGCGGGGAAAAAGAAACTTATTATTGCGAACTGGAAAATGAATCCGGGGAAGGAAAAAGACGCCTTGACGCTTTTTGTTGCTGTAAAAGAAGAGGCCGCCCTTCGTCAGAATATACAGACGGTAATATGTCCCCCCTTTCCGTTCATTTCGGTTCTCAAAAAAAATGTTTCTGGACGGAAGTGCTCAATCGGCGCCCAGAATATGCATTGGGAAGTGAACGGCGCGTATACGGGCGAAATATCGTCCGCCATGCTTCTTGATTACGGCATAAAATACGTCCTTGTCGGCCATTCCGAACGGCGCGCGTTTGGAGAAACGGATGAGATGGTAAACAAAAAACTTCTCGCGGCGCTCCGAAGAGGCATGAGCCCCGTTCTTCTTGTAGGGGAGACGGAGCGCGATAGCGCCGGCGCTTTTTTCAACGTTGTCCGCGACCAGATTACCCGGGCTTTTGAAGGGGCGCCGAGGCATCTTTTGAAAAATATCGTGCTTGTATACGAGCCGGTATGGGCGATCAGCTCGCATGCCGCCCTTCCGTGCTCTCCGGAAAATATCCTTGAGATGCATATATTTATAAAAAAGGTTCTGAATGATCTGTTGGGGAGCGTTGCTGCGGGCCGCCTCCCCATACTCTATGGCGGCTCCGTCAATCCCGAAAACGCGGGCGGAATTATCGCAGAGTCCGGCGTTACGGGTTTCGTCGTCGGAAATGCAAGTTTGGACACGCGAAAGTTTGCGCGAATACTGGAAATTGCCGACAAAATGAAACCGTTGGCGTTGTAAAAGTAAACCAAAAAGTGTGAAGTTTTTACTTTTATGTTCTCGTTTTGCGATTTGAGTTTTGACTTTTGAGTTTGCTATGAAAATATACAATTATCACGATATCGCTTTTCTCTCCATAAAAAATGCGCGCGGTCTTAAAGGCACTCGCGTTCTTCTCCGCCTTGATTTGAACGTTCCCATGAAAAATGGGCGGATTACCGACACATTTCGCATCAAGAAGGCGCTTCCCACGATTGATTATTTGAAAAAAAAGGGCGCGCGCATTGTTATTGTAAGCCACCTCGGTAGAGAGGGAGACACGCTCCGCCCTGTCGCGCGCGCGCTTGGCCGGCTAACCGCGGTTCGCTTTGTGCCGCATCTTTTAGGAGACAAGGCGGAAGAGGCCCTGCGAGAGCTTAAAAACGGCGAGGCGGCCGTTCTCGAAAACCTTCGAAGCGATAAGCGCGAAGAGACGAACGACGCGGAATTCGGAAGCGCGCTCTCAAAATACGCCGATATTTATGTAAACGAGGCCTTCTCCGTGTCTCATCGTTCTCATGCTTCGCTTGTCGGCGTCCCGCGATACATACCTTCATATATGGGCCTTCTTTTTTTAAGGGAAATTGAGCATCTCTCGCGCATTTTTGACCCGCCGCGCCCATTTCTCACCGTAATCGGCGGCGCGAAATTTGGCACGAAAATTCCGCTTTTGAAGCACATGCTTGGACTCGCTGACACTCTTTTTGTCGGCGGCGCGCTCGCGCATGAATTTTTTCTCGAACGCGGGTTCGAGGTGGGAACGTCGCTTGTCGAGAAAGAAAAAATAGACGTGAACGGACTTATGAAGAGTCCGAAAATTTCTCTTCCCGTCGACGCAATCCTCCAGAGCGGAGGAACGACCCGTGTCGCATCTGTTGAAGACATTGGAAGAAAGGAGAAAATTGTAGATGCAGGCCCTCGGACGCTCGCGCTTCTTTCGGAGCTTGCCGCGAGGCATCGCTTCATTCTTGTGAACGGTCCGCTTGGTTTTTATGAGGACGGTTACGGAAAGGGGACGGAGGCGTTTATAAAAATGCTTGCGCGGAGCAAAGCAAAAGTCATTTTGGGCGGCGGCGATACGGTCGCCATAATAGAAAAATTGAAGCTTGAAAAATCATTTCATTTCGTCTCAACCGGCGGCGGCGCCATGCTTGACTATCTTGTGGACGGAGAGCTTCCGGGCATTGATGCGCTTTTGAAAGGCAGGAGGCAATAGCTTTTCATGCACAGAGAAAGCGCGTAAAGTTAGAGCATGCGAATTATAGTGGCAACAGGGCTCTATCCGCCGGAAATTGGCGGTCCGGCGACGTTTTCCGCGCTCCTTGAGAAAGAATTACCAGAGCGCGGTTTTGACGTTTCAGTAGTTCCTTTTCGCCGCGTGCGAAAACTCCCGAAAATAGTTCGTCACGCCGCATATTTTTTTTCTATCATCAAAGAAGCTCGCGACTCCGACATTGTGCTTGCGCTCGATCCCGTCTCCGTTGGTTTTCCCGCGGCATGCGCGGCATTGTTCTTGAAAAAAATGTTTGTCATAAGAGTCGCCGGCGACTATGCATGGGAGCAGGGCGTGCTTCGCTTCGGCGTGCAGGATAGCATCGATGAATTTTCGTTTCAAAAAAGGAGCTATCCTTTGCCGGTTTTTCTTCTTCGCCGCGCGGAGCTTTTTGTCGCGCGCCACGCGAGAATCATCATCGTCCCGAGCGAATATTTGAAAAAAATTGTCGCGCGATGGGGGATATCCGAAAATCGGATTTTCGTCATCAGGAACGCTTTTACTCCGCCCGAATCATCCGAGATTTCGGAGAGCAAGAGCGAAGCCCGCGCCGCGCTTCATATACAAGGGACGGTCGTCATGTCTGCGGGGCGGTTTGTGCCGTGGAAGGGGTTCGAACCGCTTGCAGAAGTGGTGGGGGAACTCGCGGCCGAGTTTCCGGATATCCGACTCTATATCATCGGAGACGAGCCGCTCTATGAGAATATCCTCAAAACGCGGATTGAGAAGGCGGGGCTTGCTGACAGAGTCATATATCTCGGACGTCTCAATCGTAAGGAGCTCTATCGGCATATCAAGACAGCGGATGTTTTCGTGCTGAATTCCACCTATGAGGGGCTTTCCCACCAGCTTCTGGAAGTCGCCGCTATCGGAACGCCGCGCATCGCAACTAACATTCCCGGAAACAAAGAGGTTATAGAAGACGGTATAAACGGAATTCTTGTAGAGCCTGGCATAAAATCATCGCTCAAAGCGGCGATTCGAAACATGCTCAAGAATCCCGCTCTTGCCGAAGAGCTTGAGGTGCACGCGCGTAAAAACATTGACAAATTTTCAATATATGACATGATAACCCAATATGAAAAAATTTTCCGCCGGCTTAAAAAAAGGAACGACGCGTAAAAAAGTCTGCACGATCGGCGGCGGGACCGGCACGTTTACAGTGCTCTCCGGACTCAAAAAATACCCGGTGGATCTCTCCGCCGTTGTGACAGTTGCGGACAGTGGCGGCTCGACCGGACGCCTCCGCGATGAGTTCGGCTACCTTCCGGTCGGCGATTTTCGGATGGCATTGGCCGCGCTTGCGAACGAGAACGGGGACGGAAATATTTTACGCGATCTTTTTCTCTATCGCTTCGAAAAAGGCGAGGGGCTCACCGGACACAATTTCGGCAATCTCTTGCTGGTCGCGATGACCGATCTCTTCGGCTCCGAAGTGGCGGCGATCGAGCGCGCTTCAAAAGTGCTTCGCGTAGAGGGAAGGGTCGTGCCGGTTTCCGACCATAACGTTCAGCTTGTCGCCGAGTATGCAAACGGGAAGAAAGTCGTGGGGGAAACCTCGATAGACGAGCCGCCGGAAGGGCATGACGGCGCCATGCGCATCGCAAAGCTCTCGCTCAAGCCACGCGCGCGCATACACGAGTCTGCGCGGCAGGCGATTGAAGAGGCGGATATTCTCATTCTCGGCCCGGGAGATCTCTATACGAGCACGATCGCGAACCTTGTCGTCGGAGGGGTCCGCGAAGCAATCGCGCATTCCCGCGCACAGCTTGTATTCGTCATGAATCTTATGACCAAATACGGACAGACTGCCGGATTCGGCGCACGGGAGCATGTGGACGAGATTGCCCGCTATGCCGGCAAGATTCCCGATTATGTGATAGTGAACAATGAGCCGCTTCCCGAAAATGTCTCGAAGCGTTACGAGAAAGAGCGTGACTTTCCGGTCAAGGATGATCTTATGGACTTTACGAGTGCGGTGGTGCGCGCTCCGCTTCTCTCGTCCGAAATTATCGCAACAAAAAAAGGCGACACAGTCCGCCGAAGCCTCATCCGCCACGATTCCGACAAACTCGCGCGGGAGATTATGGGGCTTTTGTAGTAAGTTATTTTTTTTGATGGAGGATAATATGACTCTGAATTACGAAACTCCGCCATCCCCCTCTTTTTAAGTCCACCCCAAACACTCTCTCCTCGAGAGTTTTTCTATACACTAGACATTTGTCACACATTCATAAGAAAACGAAATTGTTTCGCAAAGTCCTTTTTTACGCGCATCGGCGCGTTGTTCAGAGAGCGTTGAAAACGGTTTGAAAAAACGGCTTCCGTCATGCATTGAGCGCTTTGAGTGCCTCGCGCGCGTTTTTAAATGGTCCGATTGACCGCCCTTCTTTTATGTCTTTGAGCCCTTCTGCCAGCCTTTTTTCTATAAAAGTATGTGGCGTGAGAATAAGATGATTTTCGATAAGTTTTATTTCCATATAATCGCCGGGAACGAGTCGCAAGGAGTCGTATAATTTTTTGGGGATGGCAACCTGCCTGCTTCTGCCAATTTTTACTTTCGGCAGTTTTTGCGCAAGTTTCCCTTTTTGTGTTTTTGTTACAGTTTTCATATTTGTAATATACAAAAATATGATTTTTTTGCAACACTTCGTTTTTTTGTCCGTTTACCGTTATACTGTTGTTATGATTATAAACGGCAACGCGATTGCGGATGAGATTAAGGAAGAGCTCAAGCGGGCGGTTTTGACGCTTCCCGCACCCCCGCGGCTTTTTGTTTTTTTGGTCGGAGGCAACCCTGCGAGTAAGAGTTTTGTCGCGCGGAAAAAAAAATTCGCCGAAGAGATCGGGATCTCGTTTTCCCTCCGGCAGTTTCCGGAGGATGTGCCGCCCGCGGAGTTCATTTCTGCTTTAGATGCCGCAGCGCGCGACGAGTCGGTTACGGGAATTGTCGTTCAGCTTCCGCTCCCGCCTCATATTGATACCGAGGCGGCGCTTTCTATGATCCCTCCGAAAAAAGACCCGGACGTTCTTTCGCCGGAAGCGGTTCGGAGATTTGAAAAAGAGGAGAGCGCCACGATGCCGCCGGTTGCCGGTGCTGTCGCGGAGATTCTCTCCCGCGCGGGAGTTTTGGTCTCGGGGAAGAGAGCGATTGTTATAGGGAAGGGTCGCCTTGTGGGGAAACCGGCTGCGGCGTGGCTCTCTCGCGAAGGAGCAGAAGTTGCGATTCTTGACCGAAGTTCAGGGGATCTTCGGGGCGCACTTGTCGGCGCAGACATTATTGTCTCCGGCGCAGGCGTTCCCGGACTCATTAAGCCCGATATGATAAAAGAAGGAGCCATTCTCATTGATGCGGGCACCAGCGAGTCGGAAGGGAAGCTCAAAGGCGATGCCGACCCCGCGTGCGCGGACAAGTGTGCTGTCTTCACCCCCGTCCCCGGCGGCATCGGCCCCATCACCGTGGCAGTCTTATTCAAAAATTTACTGGAGCTTACAAAAGTTTAATT
>JAKEFN010000132.1 GCA_022616085.1 bacterium | reverse complement strand
GAAAGCGAAGAATATTGTTGATATTTTGAGTCTTTCCGAGCCGCCGTTTGCAGCCCGCAACATGAATTCGCAGTAGTCAAGAGTTTTTGAACATGCTCTAGATCATGTCATATTCTGCCTGCCGCATTCCATTTTTAGGCGTATTTGATACAATATCCAAATGACGGGAAAAGAAGAAAAATTCTCCTTTTTTCTCCGAATATATGCTTTTGGGGCCGTGTATGCCATCTCGGCGCCTATTTTTGTTGTTTTTGCTGTTCTTACACCCCTTCATTACGCAGTGGCGGAATTTGCATCAGGAACCCCGGAGATTGTTGTGGAAACGGGAGCAACATCTTCCCTTTATGACTCTCTTTTTATCGCACAGGCGGTGCGAACAAAATTTGCCGACGCTCCTGTTATGGAGCATGTCGCGCGCTGTGAATCGGAATTTCGGCAATTCTCCGATTCGGGCGATCCTCTTCGCGGCGGATATGGCGGGAATATGGTCGGAGTATTCCAGATATATGATGCGGTGCATCGGATTGATGCGGAGGCGCTTGGATTTGATATCGATACGCTCGACGGCAATCTTTCGTATGCGCGGCATCTATACGATTATCAGGGCACGAACCCCTGGCTTTCTTCATACTCATGCTGGGGAGACTCTGCTTCTTCCGTAGAAAATACCGAAGACATAAACGCTGAAAATCAAACGCTTATTTCCGATTTGGCGCTCGGCATGATTCATCCGGAAGTGCGGACTGTGCAGAAAATTCTCAACCAGTCGGGTTTTATTCTTGTGGCGGACGGCCCCGGATCTCCCGGGAACGAAACCGATAAGTTCGGAGCGCTTACCCTTGCCGCGATCAAGAAGTTCCAATGCAGAGAAAATATCGCGTGCGATGGCGATGTTTATTCTACCGGATACGGACGCGTGGGGCCGGCGACTCGCGCGGCGCTCCTTCGCGAAGCGTCCCGCGATTATGAAATCAGTGTTTCAGGAGCGCTTCCTTCTGTTGTCGAACTGGAAGACAGTATTGCCCGGCTCACAAAAATTGTTTTTGAGCTCCAAACAAAGATTGCACTCGCGAACGGATTGTAATTTTTACGCCCACGCCCCGAGAATTGCTCCCATAACGAGAAGGATCACGAGCCAGTATCCCGCATTAATGAACCAGAGTTTCCATGGTTTGTTATCCCAGAAAACAATCCCGATGGTAATGGGCGCCACGAAACCAAGCCAATTCCAGAATCCGGCCATGAGTCCCGCTGAAACGCCTTCGGAATTAAGATACGCTGACGCAAAAGTAAGCGAATGCGAGAGAACATACGCCATGATAATCGCTCCGATAAAGCTCGCGATATAGCTGGGAATCGCTTTTTTCTGCATCGCCTTTTGCTCTTCCGGCGAACCGAATTTAATTCCCATCATATCCGCCCACGCTTTGCCGAAAAGCGGACCGTACCATATAAAGCCGACGATTATTGCGGCGATTGCGGACACAAGGACCGCGGCATAATTTATATCTATCTCCATATTTTTATAGATTATTGATAATTTTTAACGTCTCTTATATTTTTCAGGAATACCCCAATTCCATTTTGGTTTTTCGCCGATCTTATAATAAATCTTGATGAGAATATCAAGATTAAACCTTGATATTTTTTCGAGTTTCGCAGAAATCAGTTATTTCCCCCGCAAACGCCACGACTTCCAGCCGATGATTGCGAGGGAGAGGAGGAAAAATATTGGTATAACGATGACGTTTGTCGTTATTATTGTTTCAGCCCCTCCTCCAAATATTCCTCCAGACCGACCTGTAAAGAATAAAAATGTGACAGCAATCAGCAAAAAAATGCTTGAGAATTTCCACCAAAGACCAAAAATTTCTTCTTTAGTGGCGAGGAGAGTGCCTAAAAGAATTAACATTGGAATTCCTGCATACAATAAATCTCCGACATCGTCGCTACCTAAATAACCCAAAAGCGCAAATATGAAGAGACATGTTAAAATTATTTTAATATTTTTCATTATTATTTCTATTCTACCACCTCTCCCCTTATTCTCTCAATAATGCTTATCAACTCGCCTGCTTCTTCCGCAGTGAGGATGCCTTTTTTCTCAAACTGTTTGATTTTTTT
>JAKEFN010000131.1 GCA_022616085.1 bacterium | reverse complement strand
ACTGAAAAGGAAATAAAGGAATTGCAGGAGAAAGAGGAAGAAATTCTTGAAATTTCAAAGGAGAACAATAAGCTTCTCCGGAAGCTTCACAAATCCATGGTGTTAAGCCGCATATTCCGCGGACTGTATTGGTTTTTTGTGATCGGCCTCGCGTTCGGGCTTTATTTTTATATCCAGCCGTTCATTGACGGGCTTCCGGACGCATATAAAAATTTTTTTGAGAGATTCGGCTCCGTTTCTGATTTTACTCCGACGGACACGCCATAAATGTCCGCATATGCCTGGATAACTCATCCCGTTACATATTTCGATGAATGCCGAGGTAGCTCAGTTGGTTAGAGCACTGGTCTGAAGAACCAGGTGTCGGCGGTCCGAATCCGCCCCTCGGCACAATAACAAATACGCACACTCGTGTCTATTTTTTATTGTGCCGAGGGGCGGATTCGGACACGAAAGGGGTCGGGGAAACTACAGTTTCCCCGTCTCGGAAGTCCACGAAACCGAGGGTTTCGTGAGCGCAGTGAGCATAGCGAACGAGCAGTCTGATTCCGCCCCTCGGCACCAGAGTATCGTGTGTGGTAATATTAAAATAATGGCAAAACAAGCAGGGAAAAAGCAGAAAATTGGTTTTGATGAAGCGAGGATTGAAAAATTTGTCGCTTCTTTGAACGCAAAATCTGACGCGCGCGCGGAACGGTTATTGGCATCGCAGAGGAAAGGCATGGAAAAATATATCGCTTTTTTGAACGCGAGATCAGATGTACGGGCGGAACGGCTACTGACATCGCAGAGGAAAGATATGGAAAAATATCTCGCGCGGCTTTCCCGCGAATCGGACGAACGGCTTGCGCGTATTACGAGGGATGCTCAAAAGGAAACAGCCCGCTACGTCGGGTCGCTTACGGAAAATTTTCAAGGACATGTTCAGGCGATTGCCGAACAATATGATGATATAAAACAAACCCTTAACGAACATTCTCGGATTCTTAACGAGCATTCGGGAAAGATCGATCAATTGACATACGATGTTGCCGATCTCAAAACAGAATCAGGAGAAAGGATTTCGAAAAAAAGTTTTCTTGGGCTTGAGAAACGTATCGATGTTCTTGAATCAAAGATATAAAGCGCATATGGAAATCAGCCGTCCGCCGTCAAAACAACCCATTCCCGAACATACAAGAATGGTCTTTCCAGGAAAAAATGAAAGCGCTCCGGGCATTTTTTTATCCTCCCGCCTGAACGTTTATCCCCACATGCGTTTCTACTGCAAAGATTTTTTTTGTATTATAAAGAAAAGGTATGATCATAAGCAAAAGAGCATTAATTGGTTTTATTGCGGGCGGAGGTATATTTTCTTTTCTTCTCTTCCCCGTAAAAACAGACGCTCAAGTCTGCGCAACCGGACCGACTCCCCAGTTTTCGCAGGATCTCATCGACCTTGCTTTCGAAGAGGAGCTTTTACGGGGATACTACGGGAACTATGGACGCGGGACGGAAGACGCGATACCCATCCCAACCGGCGTTGCGCTTACGCGTAATCAGACCGCCGCGATGTACTTGGCGATCGTCGCTCGGATTGACCCGACCGCCAAGTCAAGTTATGGTGAGCCCGTCACCGATCGAGTCGCCGAGCAAATCCACTATTTTCTGCAGGGGAGTTCAAATCTGAAAGGCAGCCATGATGTGTATAATCCGGGGCACCAAGATTCTTTT
>JAKEFN010000130.1 GCA_022616085.1 bacterium | reverse complement strand
TTATAGCGGACAAACTTCGGCTTGGCGCCGCCGTCCTCCGGATGGAGAACGGCGGCATTATGGCCTTAGTCTCCGCCGCCCATAGGCACCTCCCGGATGGTTGGTGAAAGGAGTGTGAATATTATATATTTTTTCTATAATTTGTCAAGGAAAATTAAGTTTTTGGCGTGTTGAAATGACAAGAGAAGTTATAAAAACTCTATAAAATAAAGGGTTTTTGTAGATTTAGAGCAAGAAAGGCCAAAAAGTTTTGACAAATCACTATTTTTTTGATATAATTATTATAAATTAACTTTGGGAGGATTCTCGCGATGAGAAACCTTATACGTTCTTTAAAAAAGGGATTTTGGGTCGCGGTCGCGATTGTCCTTCTGTGGGCGGTCGCGGAAGAATACCCCGCGTCGGATTCCGTGGGGGAGGCGGTAGGCCGGGCGATGGAGAAGCTCGTCCATGCCGTTCTTGGAACGGTTTTGGATCTGATTTATCAGTTCCAACCGATCCTTCTATCCATTGCGGCGCTCCTCATCGCCCTTTATGGACTTAAAGTGATGACCGCCCCGATTCGCCGTCTCTTCGGAGGCGGGAAAAGAAGGAGGTAGTTTTTTTTCAGGGCCGCTTAGAAAGCGGCCCTTTACGTTTTGTTTAAGCCGCCGTGCGCGCGCTCATTTTTTCAATCGCTTCCTGCATAGCGGACTCCCAACGCTTCTCCCATTCGTCGTCGCTTAACATTACTCCCCCTTGTTCCCGTTTCGGATGCGGTATTTGGGCGGTTTTGCCGAATTTATCAATCGCTTCCTTTTTGGTCAAATTGGACAAAAGCGGGAAGATATTCGCCGATAAGTGTTTTCTCCGTTCCTCTTTCGTCATTCTTTGGTTTGTGGGAAGGGCGAGGCGGCTCTCATTGGTCACAGCGGCCGATGTCGGAAGTATATACGCGGCATTGCCGACTTTATCATTTTCCAAGACGATAAAATTTGGAAAAGCATATCCGTAATATCCTCGGAACCCGCTATTTTTTCCGCTGAAAGCAAAAAGGGACCCTTTTTGCTTTTCCATAAATTCAATGCGGCGCGGATCAAACGGCGGTTTACTCTCTTTGTTAATTGAGGTTTCTGTTTTCTCTCCGTCGCCTTCCCACTCTTCCGGCGGCCAGTTTCCCGGAGGAAGAATATCGTCCTCAAACTGTTCAAAGAAGTCCAGATTTATGCGCTCAATAATGTTGAGCGCTTCGTTATACAGGTCTTCTCGCGATACGCCAAGATTCGCTATGTCCCGATCGCTCGCGGAAAGGACACCGCTCTCAAAAAGGGAAAGTGTTACATGTCCTTCTATTATTTCTCCTTTATCGTTTTGGTATTCATAACTCGGAATGATTGAGAGGGACTTCACACGTCCTTCCGCGTCGGCGGGGCCTTTTATGATAGAAATGTCTTTGATCCCCGGAAGAAGAGATTTGAAATTGCCCGAAACGACGTCCGCGAACCGTCCTTCCAGAAGCTCGCTGAAGCGTTCTTTCGGTTTTTTCTTCTCAAATGCGGTTTTTACTTCGGTTGGTATTTCCATATTGGCAAGTATAGCATACGCTTGCGTCCCGATCTATTTTTTATGTGGAAAAAATTTTGCATAATGATAAAAAACATTTTTAATCGTTAAAATACGTTGTTATTTAAAGAGTTTTTCGTAATCTTGAATACGAAATGTCAAAAATACTTGACAAAAAAAATGGTTCGTGTATACTGCCGATTACAGTGATTGAAAAACACGTTCCGGCAAAAACCCTTCCGACCTGCGCCATACTCGTTTCGGCCTCAAGTAAGCTATAAAGCGCCTTCGAGGGAGCGGGCCGGAAGGATATAAGCCGGACCATTCCGAACGACCGAGACCTTTGACAATTTTCCGTCTGTCGGCGAGACCGGCACCGAAGAAGCCCGAATTTGTTTACACGGCAGGGCGAAACGGAAAAGTAGTCTCTCTGTCCGCAAAAGAATGCAAAAATTGTGTTTTTTTGGGGGCAGGGAGGAGCGGCTGGCATAACCGCTTGGACCATTGTCCCTTAAAGAGGGTAATCTTTCGGTTCTGCAATGCCCCCACTAATTGCGACCAGTTAAAAAGAGAGCCTAGCGTACTTGTACGAGGCGCGCTTCGGTACAGGGCGCAGCGCGAACTCGGGTGTGGTTAGGGGCCCGGGGTAAGCGAATGAGGTTGTGCACAGACCTCTATTATGCCAAATGTTCATTTTTCCCGGGAACCGATGAGGTTTTCGGTAGTGGGGTCCGATGGGT
>JAKEFN010000129.1 GCA_022616085.1 bacterium | reverse complement strand
GCGACGTTTTGGGGGACAACTTCATAGCGAGAAAATTCCATCGTAAAACTTGCCCTGCCTTCAGTCATGGATCGGAGCGATGTGATATAGCCGAACATTTCCGAGAGCGGAACTTTCGCTTTCACCGCTTTCATGAGTCCTCGATCCTCGATGCCTTCTACCTGTCCCCGCTTGGAAGAAAGGTTTCCTGTGACATCACCCATAAATTGCTCCGGCGTTACCACCTCAACGCTCATAATAGGCTCGAGAAGAACCGGTCGCGCTTTTCGCGCCGCTTCCTGAAACGCTTGAGATGCCGCGATTTTGAAAGCGATTTCGGACGAGTCAACCTCATGGAATGAACCGTCATAGAGTTCAACGGAAATATCAACCATAGGGAATCCAGCCACAACACCTCTCTGCATTCCTTCTTTGAAACCCTTTTCGCACGCGGGAATATATTCTTGCGGAATGGTTCCTCCTTTGATTGAATTTATGAATTCAAATCCTTCTTCGCGCTTGATGTTCTTTTTCTTCTTCTCATCTTCTACCGGCGGCTCCAAAGGTTTTATGCGTATCTTCACATGACCGTACTGTCCGCGGCCGCCTGATTGCTTGATATATTTCCCTTCCACATCCGCGGTGCCGACTATGGTCTCTCTATAGGCAACTTGCGGCTTTCCAACATTCGCTTCAACGGAAAATTCGCGCTTCATGCGGTCAACGATAATATCAAGATGGAGCTCGCCCATGCCCCAAATAACAGTTTCGAGCGTCTCCGAATCCGAAGTTACTTTGAATGTAGGGTCTTCGTCCGCCAGGCGCGAGAGCGCCATTCCCATTTTTTCTTGATCCGCTTTCGTCTTCGGTTCGATGCGGAGCGATACGACCGGCATCGGAAACTCAATTTTTTCAAGAATAATCGGGTGGGCTTCATCGCAAAGCGTATCGGATGTTTTTGAATCTTTAAGCCCCACCGCGGCGGCGATTTCTCCGGCATAGACCGTCTTTACTTCTTCCCGCGAATTGGCGTGCATGCGAAGGATGCGGCCTATCCGCTCTTTTTTTCCTTTGGATGCATTGTAGACGTATGAACCGGCCTCCAATATGCCCGAATATACGCGAAAATATGCAAGCTGTCCCACAAACGGGTCGCTCTGGAGTTTGAATACCAAAGCCGAAAACGATTCTTCGTCAGACGATTTCCGGATGATTTCTTCGTTTGTTTTAGGATTTATTCCTTTGACCGGAGGAATATCAATCGGCGAAGGGAGATAATCAACCACGGCGTCGAGCACGAGCTGAACGCCTTTGTTTTTGAGAGCTGAACCGCAGAATACCGGCACGAGGTCTCCCGCGATAACCGCCTTTCTGATAACCGGCTTGAGTTCGCCGACGGGAATTTCTTCTCCCTCAAGATACCGCTCCATAAGTCCCTCGTCATTCTCTACGATTTTTTCAATCAATTCTCCGTGCAGGCGTTTCGCTTCATCTTTAAGGTTGTCGGGAATATCTATTTCTTTTACAAGAATTCCGTGATCGCCCTCAAAGTGATACCCCTTCATGGCAAGAAGGTCGATAACGCCTTCATGATCTCCCTCAAGTCCGATTGGAATCTGCATCCGCACCGCGTTTTTCGTCAGACGGTTTAATATCGTCTTGAATGAATATTCAAAAGACGCGCCCATGCGGTCAAGCTTGTTTACGAAACAAACGCGCGGAACCCTATATTTATCCGCCTGCCGCCACACGGTCTCGGACTGCGGCTCAACTCCCGCAACGCCGTCAAAAACGACAACGCCGCCATCAAGCACCTTGAGCGACCGTTCCACTTCCACGGTAAAGTCCACGTGTCCGGGGGTGTCAATGATATTGAAACGATGTTTGAATTTTTCATCGCCTCCCGCATAGGTCGGCGTCCAGAATGCCGTAGTCGCGGCCGAGGTAATCGTGATGCCGCGCTCCTGCTCCTGTTCCATCCAGTCCATAATCGCCGCGCCTTCGTGCACTTCGCCTATTTTGTGGGAGATGCCGGTATAAAAAAGAACCCGTTCGGTGGTGGTTGTTTTTCCGGCATCAATGTGCGCAATGATGCCGATATTTCTGACTTTTTCCAAAGGATAATCGCGTGCCATATGTTAAATTTTAAATTGGTAGTTTTAAATTTTTAGAGCTTGTGAAAAAACTATTGACGTAGCGAGAATTCATGGTGCGAGGCGAAAATGCGGCGAGGAAAGCGAAGAATATTGTTGATATTTTGAGTC
>JAKEFN010000128.1 GCA_022616085.1 bacterium | reverse complement strand
GAAAGACTCAAAATATCAACAATATTCCTCGCTTTCCTCGCCGCATTTTCGCCTCGCACCATGAATTCTCGCTACGTCAATAGTTTTTTCACAAGCTCTAGCTGTGGAAGCAAATCTTAAAAAAATAGCGCCTTCTTCTTCCTTGCGAGAGGAAGTGAGATTTTTTTTGCCATCTTTAAATGGCGATTATTTTATAGCGCTTCCGGCAGTAATATCTTTCGATACTTCAAGAAGTGAAAAGGGGCCGCCCTCACTCCCAACCGCAAGAATCATCCCCTGGCTCTCTATGCCGCGGATCGTCCGGGGCTCCAAATTCGCCGCAAATGCGACTTTTCTCCCGACAAGCGTTTCCGGATCCGGAAAAAATTTCGCGATGCCCGAGACAATGGTGCGCGGAGACTCCTCCCCCATCGCGACCGAGAGTTTGAGGAGCTTATCCGTATCGGGTATTTTTTCGGCAGAGAGAATCTCGCCGATTTTTATTTCCATTTTTTTGAATTCGTCTATGGTGATCATGAATCCAAAATTACCTTAAGCGTCTTCTTAAGTGGGGGTAAATCCTCCTTGCACGTATTCCAGATCTACGTATAGTGTCTCCATAAGGATTTTTTTCAATAGCTTCCTTAATTTTTTCCCGAATATCAGCCATAAGCGCAGAATAGCATAAAGCGCAGAATGTTGAAAGTGAGTAGAGATCACTTTTCCGCTTCAAATACATCAACATCCGCGAGCACTTCCTCGGCATGCATGGCGGGCTTTACGGTTTTGTAGATTTTTGCGATTTTTCCTTTCGGGTCGATGAGAAACGACATACGGTTTATGCCCATGTATTCCCTGCCCATGAATTTCTTTTTGCCCCAAACGCCATATGCCTTGATGAGTTTCTTCTCTGTATCGGCAAGCAAAGGAAATGGAAGATCATGTTTGTCGGCAAATTTTTTGTGGCTCTCCGCCGTATCAGCCGAAACACCGAGAACGGCCGCGCCGCGCTTGCCGAACTCGCTCCAATTATCGCGGAGCGCACACGCCTCCACCGTACACCCCGGCGTCAAATCTCTCGGATAAAAATATAAAAGGAGCCACTCGCCTTTGTGGTCGGAGAGGCTGTGCATTTTTCCGTCCTGATCAGAAAGTTTGAAATCAATCGCTTTGTCGCCGAGTTTCATTTTAATTATGGTCTATAAATCCTTTTTCTCCGCCGTTTCCTCGTTCCATAATTGCACGAGCCGGTTGTAGTATGCCGGATCGTCCTTTTGAAGCTGTTTGACCGTCTTACGCGCGATTGCCGCCTCTTCTTCGAGCCACATGGACAAAGAGGACGGGCGGATTCCCGGACGAAGAGATTTCCTGATTCGCTCTTCTCCTCGCGCCGCCATCTCGCGAAGGCCTTCGCCGTTCCGTGCCGCGTTCCCCATATGCTCATAGAACTTCGCAATGAGCCACCGGAAGTGATGGGGATAGTCGCGGAGAAGATCATGGGCGGTGCGCCCTCCGCAAAGCTGTGCCTGCGCTTCCAGAAATGTCTGTAAGCTGACGTTGTCTTCTATGCGAGGATCCGCGCGCTTATCATCTTCGGTGAGAGAAAAATTTGCTTCATATTGACCGCCTTGAATGATCCTCACCGGTGTATAATCCGATGTTTCCGGAAACTGAACGAAATCTCTCCTCCAATTCATCTCGTCTTCCGAAAGTTCATACGCCTTTCCTTTATGATCTGAAGCGCCGCGCGGCATCTCAAATATCTCAAATACGCGCGCCGAACCGCTATGCTCTTCTTCATCCGTGGCGTGCTGACGGCTATCGTTACCGTCACTATTTTCCCGCGAAGGGAAATATCCTCCATAAAGCTGAACCATATATTATAAGATTGGGGGGGCGCTATATCGCTTCCATCCCCTCGCCATCCACCATCTCGGGAACCTGCCCCTCCATCACTGTTTCCATTTCTGCCGGAATTGTCATGTCAGCGTCCATATTTGCGGGCATCATGTTCTTCATTATCTCGTCCATATCCATGAATTGCACATCGGACGGCGGCGCAAACATAGATTCATCCGCGCTCCATTTTTTGCATGCATAATCATAATCTTTGTTCCAATCCACGGTTTGGTAATTTTCTTTCGGAACGCCAGTGCCTCCTTCCGCATCCATCATAGCCATCTTGATTCCTTGCCCGGGCATTTCGGAAGACCAGATGTAATTAGTCTCGCCGTTGCTTATCATATGCCCTTCAACCATTTTTCCGTCAGGGCCGGTTACGCTGAAATCATTGCGCATTTTGCCGTCCGCGACATAAACCATCCCCTTGCCTGCGCCGACCGCTTCCTCCTCATAAGAAAATTCGCACATGACGCTCTTTCCCCAGCCGAGAAGACCCGTAAGCGTATGCGGAGCCTCGCCGAGTCCGCCCATCATTCCCGCACCGCCCCCTCGTCCAAAGAGAAACCACCCCGCGATGATGATTACAATGATAATAAGGGCGATAATCAACCCCTTGGATCCGCTCTTCGGTGCCGCGGGCATATTTGAACCGCCCGTTTGATTATTTGTATTGTCCATATAAAATAAAGCTATAAATAATTTTAATAGGACTTACGCGTTTGGATGCAGTTGTCGGCGCGAGCAAAGCAACAAAGAGATGCCCCAAACGCGTAAGTCCTATTTAATATGTCTCATTATACCCTAACTGCTACTCAAAACAAGCCTATATTCGACGAGTAGACGTCTATGAACCGCGGAATAGCGAAGAGAAGACCGAGGAGCGGCAGAAAAAAGACGACAAGCGTAGCTATAAGCGTCCAAAGGAAATATTTTCTCGTCTTTTCCGTTGAAGAAAGAATGTCTCGAAGCATTGCGTCTTGTTCGTCTAGGCGTGTTTTAATATCATCGTTCATATTTATTGCAATCTTATTATAACATTATAACAGATTCCTCGATCATTCCCCTCATTTCCCTGCAACCTTAAAATTAACGTAGAGATTTATAAGATAATTCCAAATACCGACAATGCCCGCGATAATTATCCGCGAGGGCGCATAGTGCCATTCAAAAATTTCAATAAAAAGAGTCATTCCTCCCACAATCACGAAAAGTCCGGCAATCGCGATGCCGACAAAGATAATATATCCCGACCGCGCATCGCGAAGCGTTCCATAGAAAACATATTTCCTGCTTAAATAATAATTGCACGAAACGGCAATAATAAACGCCGCGCCTGCCGCAATCGCATAATGCCACCCGAACGCGTCAATAAAGACAAAAAGAAGAAGCAGGTCGAAAAGAAAAGTAGACACCCCTATGCTTGCATACTTCGCAAATCGATTCAAAGCATACATGGTTTTCTATATTATATCAAATCGGCGCGTACGGACATCGCCATGCGCCAGGCATGAGAAATTTCTCACGCCTGGCGATCACCTTTCGGTTTCAATAAAAAATTGCTCCCGTACATATTTTCCGAGGAGATACTATTTTTTGAAACAACCTTTCCTTCTTTATCCTTTTCCCAAACGGTATAGCGCCACCACGCCGGTATAAATCGTATGAAATACATATCGGGATTGTGCTCGTATTTCTCCGCTTTCTTGATCTTGCCGAAATGAATTTTTTGCACTTCGGGAAGCGCGCTGTCCCCCACCATCTCCGCCACGCCGTCCATCTGAAGCGTCCTCATGTCCGCCTCGGAAAAACCGATAACTACTGTAGCGGGTACCGGCTTCCCCGCGAGCAACGCTTCACTTTTCCAGTACTTCTTTTCGGTAAAAAAATATATTTCCCACACATCGTCCTTTGCCGACATGTGAAGCGCGGCTGCGTGCGGCGCGCCGTCTTTGCGAAGCACCGCAAAAACCGCAATCCTGTTTTCTCTAACAAAGTTTTGGATATTGTTGTCCATAGTGTGATGTCTATAATTCTCGACCTTTATATTATTTCACTCGGAAACGAAATATCATACCCGCCTCCAGATGTTCGGAAATATGGCAATGAGCCATCCATTCTCCCGGATTTGATGGATCAAGAATAATGTCGACAGTTTCTCCCGCTTTCACCAATACGGTATCTTTCCACGCGAGATTCGTTTGTTCCGCTCCATCCCGCGCGATAACAAGAAAGCGCTGTCCGTGGAAATGAATCGGGTGTTGCATCGGGTGCATCGAGTCCGGGTCGTTAAAAATCCGAATTTTCATCGGCGTGTCTTGCGTGAACGTCCAATCGATATCCATGTTTTCCTTTCCAGTATCGCGGTCGACAATTTTCCATTTAATCGAGCCGGCATTCGACATTCTATTCATCATCTGGTTTGCATCATCCCACTCGATACCGTCGGGGCTCTCTTGCGCCATGCGGCCGCCATGATTCATGCTTTCCATGGGCATTTGATCTCCTCCCATATCAATAGTGAGCGCGAGATGTTTCGTCGGTTCTTGGTCGAAGAAAGCCCTGAACGGATTGATGCTCTGTATTGTTCCCTGATTGGTTTGAAGCGCATCGAATTCCCGAGCATACGATATATCCGGATGATCGCTCTTTGCCGAGATTGTTCCAAGCGCATATACCCTATTCGGAGTTTTGTTTTGGATTTCGTAGATTCCGGCATTCGGTATGAATATGTCTATAATCGCTCTTTCAGACGGACTTATGACAACACTGTCTATAAAAGACGCCCTCTCGTATGCACCGTTGTCGGCGCCTACAAGCTTGAGCTTCAAGCCTTCGATGGCAAAATTAAAAGGACGCGCGTTGGCCGCGTTTACCACATATAAACGGATTGCTTCCCCCGTCTGTGCATCCAGATTGTATGCGTCTTCTCCATTTATAAGCATCACATTGCCATAGTGGCCCATGAGCGAATGGCTTGCCATGTCTTTGTCGAGTGCGATTTTCCCGTTTTCAATAGGCGCATCTGAAAGAAAAAGGGGTATTTCGCGATTTACCGGAGGAAAATAATCCGAATCGGCGGGAGCAACGATAAATGCGCCATAAAGGCCCAAGCCTTGCCCATATACTTCTTTCGCGTGCGGGTGGTACCAATATATTCCCGCATCCGGAAATTTAAGTTTGTAGGAAAAAGACTCGCCGGGCTTCATTTCTTTTTGTTGTAATTGAGAACCATCGAAAGCATTGTCCATACGCACGCCATGAGAATGCAGAAGCGCGGGAATGTCGGTATTATTTTTAAAATTAATCGTTATTTCCGCTCCCTGCGCGACCTTGATGATCGGCCCCGGGATCGAACCGTTATATGCAAGCATAGCGTGCCTCATGTCGCCAATCGTTTTGGCAACATAGCCTGCCGTCAGATCGTAGGTATCGCCGTTTTTGAGTTCGACGACAGGGCTTGCCGCCGCTTCCCGCGACGGGACGGGCGCGCTTTCGCTCAAAAAGAAATATCCGCCCGCAAGAATAACAACGCCGATTATGATATATAAAATATTTTGATTTTTCATTTTCAAATCTGTTTGTTTTTCAAAAATACCGCATTGATGGCGACAATGACCGTGCTTGCCGACATGAATACCGCCGCGAGCCATGGTTCCAAAATTATTCCCTTATACGCAAGGGCGCCCGCCGCGAGCGGAATTGCGGCGATGTTATAGCCGGTCGCCCAAAAAAGGTTCTGGATCATTTTATTATAAGTGAGCCGCGAGAGATTAAAGATTTTCGGGATGTCTCTCGGATCATTTTTCACAAGAATTATTCCGGCCGACTCGATCGCCACATTCGTTCCCGCTCCGATGGCGATGCCGAGATCGGCTTGCGTAAGCGCCGGAGCGTCGTTGACGCCGTCTCCCACAAACGCCACCCGCCGTCCTTTACTCTGAAGAAGCCGTACCTTTTCGGACTTTTCTCCCGGGAGAACGCGCGCAAAATACTCGTCGATGCCAAGCTCGTGCGCCACCTCTCGCGCCACTTCTTCGGAGTCTCCGGTGATCATGGATATCGAAAGGCCCGCGGCTTTTAGTTTCGCGACCGCTTCTTTCGCTTCGGGACGAACGGCATCGGCCACTTCTATCGCGCCGATTTGTTTTCCATTTTTGAGAACAACAATATCGCTTCCCCCTCGGTGACCGACGAATATAGCCGCGCCATCCACGTTTGCCTCCGCTCCCTTGCCGGCAATAGTTTTGAAATCTTGTATTTCTCCGATGTGAAGATTTCTCAATCGCGCTTCCTTCAAAATCGCTTTTCCAATAGGATGTTCGGAGTGCGTTTCGACAGCCGCCGCAAGCGCAAGAGCGTCGTCCGATGTCGCCGACACGACCCCGAATGCTCCTTTGGTCAGCGTGCCTGTTTTGTCAAAAAGAACCGTATCGATCTTCCGCGCCCCTTCAAGCGCAATACGCTCTCTCACCAGAAGCCCGTTCCGAGCCGCCATGCTTGTTGAAATCGCGGCGACCAAGGGCACGGCAAGACCGAGCGCGTGAGGGCACGTAATGACAAGAACCGCCACCAGACGCTCGGTTGCGGTAATAATTCCGGCAGACGCAAGAAGCCACGCAACAAACGTAATCCCGCCTCCGACAATGGCAACAATGGTGAGGTAGTATGCCGCCCGATCCGAGAGTATTTGAAGGCGGGATTTCGATGCCTCTGCATCGGCGACCAAGCGCATGACGCCCGCGAGGAATGTTTTTTCCCCGATGGTGGTTACTTGAACCTTGAGGCTTCCTTCGCCGTTGATCGATCCGGCAATCGCGCCGTTCCCGATATTTTTATAAACCGGCTTTGACTCTCCGGTAAGAATGGACTCATTTACGTTCGATTGGCCATCGATGACTTCCCCGTCCGCTGGAATTTTTGATCCTGGCTTGATCAAGACGATGTCGCCGACTTTCAGTTCGGAAAGCGGGACCGTTTCGGTCTTATCGCCGCGAATGACTTCCGCGGTGTCGGGAAGCAGTTTGGAAAGTTCCTGCAATGCGCCCTGCGCGCCTTGAACGGATTTCATCTCGATCCAATGGCCGAGAAGCATGATCGTTATAAGCGAAGCGAGCTCGAACATGAGATCGCCCATCCCGCCCGAAAGTATCGAGAAAACACTGTATGCATATGCGGCGGTAACGGCGATTGCTATAAGCGTCATCATGCCCGGAAGACGCGCTTTCAATTCCCCGTATGCGCTCCGGAGAAATACGAGACCGCAGTAGAAATACACGACCGAGCCGAGAAGAAGAAGGATGTAGTGCGAGCCGGCGAATTCAGGACCGCGTATGCCAAATACTTCCATCGCCATCTCCGAATAAAAAAATATCGGAATGGTGATGACGAATGAAATCCAAAATTTCTTCAAAAAATCCGCCGTGTGGTGTCCCGCATGTTTGTCATGCGTTTCCGCCTGTTTATGATGATGCGAATGGTCGTTGTGCATGTTACTTTTGAATAGTTTTATAAACTTAAGAACTCCCCCTCTTTTTTAAAAATTAGAGCTTGTGAAAAAACTATTGACGTAGCGAGAATTCATGGTGCGAGGCGAAAATGCGGCGAGGAAAGCGAAGAATATTGTTGATATTTTGAGTCT
>JAKEFN010000127.1 GCA_022616085.1 bacterium | reverse complement strand
TCGACGATGGCATCCAATCCATGAGTTTTTTGCGATGTTTGACAAGCGACCACAGGTTGCCATCCTTAAAAAGTCTCGGCTGTGCCTTCTGAAATGCTCGGAGTTTCGACTCGGTAGCACGGGGAAAACGCTCTGGAAGAGTGCCATTATATGATTTCATAAAAACAGCAAGTGTGGTGCACTCAAGGTTTTTTTCATAATCTTCATTTTTTGTCTTCATTTAATTTACAATACAATATTTAAACAAAAAACGCAAGGATATACGCTCTTCGAGAAAATTCCACGAAACATATCTAGAGCATGTTCGAAACAACTTGTGACATAAAAAAACCGCCTAAAAAAGACGGAGTAAATATCATATCGGAAAAAGCGCGTTCTCCCCTTCCGTTAATTCTCGAAAAACAACGGGGTTCGCCGCAATAAAGTTCACATTCCGAAAATCATATGACTGGAGACCGAGATTCGCGACCATGCCACCCGCTTCAGAGACGAGAAGCGAGCCGGGGGCGAAATCATAGTCCTTGCCGTACGGGTCAAAGCAGATTCTCGCTTCAATCTTCCCTGTCGCAATAGCGGCATACTCAAAGCCAGCGGAGACCGTCTTTATCATTGTGAAGCGTCTATTCAACACATCAAAAAGTTTTTTATTGGGTTCTCGGTCTAGGTGCGTTTCCCACGCCACATAAGCTTCCGCCGAAGGGCGTCCGCTCACAAAAATCCTTTTGCCGTTCATAAACGATCCCACTCCTTTTTCCGCAGAATAGAGAATATCGTTAACAAAGTCATAAACGACAGACAAAATAACTTGCCCGTCTTCTATAAGCGCGAGCATGGTGGTACAGAATGGAAGTCCGCGAATGTAGTGTTGTGTCCCGTCAATCGGATCAACGAGCCAAAAACGCTTATGTTCGCGGCTTCCTCCAAGCTCCTCTCCTGCAAAAGCTATTGAAGAATCAATTTTTGCCAAATTGTCGCGGAGGTACATTTCTACGGCAACATCAAGGTCCGTGACCACATTCCATGGCACGCCATCTTTCGAACGAACTTCTTTCACGTTGCCATACTGCGGCATAAGAATATCCCGCACCCCGCGGACGATATGGTGAATTTCTTCTGTCATTTTGGTTGCTCCATCATCTTACCTTGAAACACTATACAGGTTGTCCTCTTATACGCAAGCCGCGAACCAAAAAGCTTATTTATAGACAGCACACTAGAAAATCTGACTCTATAAGGCGTCAAAAATGGCGAAATACTTATTCTTCGCTCGAAAAAACACTTAATGTACATATAGTAGTACATCTCGCATTTTTCCTCGCTCCAAAACTTCGCATTTCACTCATTTTTGAACCTTCTAAATCAGATTTTCTAGTGTGCTGTCTATAATCAAGAAAGTTAAAACTTTTCCATTCGTAATCTTTGAGCACTAATTTTTTCTTTTCTTTCAAATATACGCATAAAACATAACACATGTGTATTCTCTGTCAAAAAATTTTATAAATCGGCAAACAAACCGTCTAGAGCTTGTGAAAAAACTATTGACGTAGCGAGAATTCATGGTGCGAGGCGAAAATGCGGCGAGGAAAGCGAAGAATATTGTTGATATTTTGAGTCT
>JAKEFN010000126.1 GCA_022616085.1 bacterium | reverse complement strand
TACCGATTTTTCCGATCCCCTGAAGACGGTATATTCGTGGAACCGCTCGCTCAAGGAGTCGCGCGACGCATTTCTCGCGCAGGACCTGGCCGTCTATTTCGGATTTGCAAGCGAGCTCTCGTCTTTGCGCTCGAAGAATCCGAACCTTGATTTCGATGTCGCGCCAGTGCCGCAGGTGCGCGATCATCCTTTCCGGAGCACGCTCGCGCATATGAATGCCACCGCCGTCATGAAGACTTCGAAGCAGAAGCCGCTCGCATTCTTCGTGGCGAGCCTCCTCACTTCACAAGAGATTTCGAAGATTATTTCAAGCGAAATGCGCCTTCCTCCGGTAAGACGGGACCTCCTTTCGGCCAAGCCCACCGACGCTTTTATGAATGTTTTTTACGATTCTGCGCTCATATCCAAGTCGTGGTTTGATCCCAATCCGAAAGAGAGCAATCGGATATTTCAAACAGCCGTGGTGTCCGTGGTTACCGGCACCGCGAGCGTGGATGGCGCCATAGGGCGTGCCGATGCGGAGATCAATCTTCTGCAAGCCGTGAGATGATTTTTTTATACATTTCGCAGTTCAAAGTAAAATTATAAATACCATGAACAATATATTTACAAGAAGCGCTCTGTATCTCACGATAGTTTCATTCTCGCCGCTCCTCGCGAGCGCACAGCAGGCGACGGCGCCGCTTCCATCCCCGACGCCGGGAATCCCGACTTTGTACGCATTCGTCCAGGCCATCCTGTCAATCATCGTGAAGGTCGGCATTCCGATTATCGTCATTTTCATCGTCTTTGCGGGATTCCATCTGTTGACGGCGCAGGGCAACGAGGAGAAGCTGAAAGTCGGCAAACGCTCAATCGTGTGGGCGGTTATCGGCGCGGCCGTGATCCTGGGCGCGTGGGCGCTTTCGGTGGCGATCCAGGGGACGGTGAACATTATTACGGTATAACATCCGCAAACATGGATATTTTCGATATTTTTCGCATCATTATAAGCGTTCTCAATCCCGTTTTCAACATACTCTTTGTCTTCATTTTCGTCGCTTTCTTTTACGGGATCGGACTGTTTATCTTAAATGTTGACCGCACAACTAAAAATACCAAAGGCGAAAAGCTCTTTACAGATACACGCATGCAAGGCAAACAGTGGATGTTTTGGTCCATCATCGCCCTTTTCGTCGCGATATCGCTCTGGGGGCTCATGGGGTTCCTGCAGAGCAGTTTCAGCATACAGTCCGTTATTATCCCCCCCATGGGTGTGCCGACGTAATTCATTTTAACCGCATAAAAAAATGAAAAAAACATTACTCGCCGCCATACTCCTTGCGCCG
>JAKEFN010000125.1 GCA_022616085.1 bacterium | reverse complement strand
GAAAACGTGCGTTCTTCCAAAATCCGATCAAACCCGGGTTTCTTTGTCCAAAAATGGATAATGATTTCATCGTTCGGCTCAAGACGGAACACTATTTGGTTCGGCCGATGGGGACCCACTTCGCAGAGCAAGCATTCCCTGGGATGTTTCAATGTAACAATAATCTCTTTACGCGCTTCGGCCAGGCGTTTTCCTGCCTCCATAAAGATCGGCACGCCATTCCAACGAGGGTCAGTGAGTTCGGTTTTCAAAGCAAAGTATGTTTCGGTAGCTGAATGCTCGCGCACACCGTTTATTCCAAGATACCCTTTATACTGGGCGCGAAAGGTGTTTTTTTTGATTAAATCTTCCGTCCACGGGAGAAGAGCATTCATGATGCGGGTGCGATTTTCTCGGGGCATTGCGGTACTGCCGCGGGCAGGATATTCCATAAGCAATGTTGCAAGCATGGCAAGCAGATGATTTTGGCCGACATCGCGAAACGCACCAACGGCATCATAAAAACTGCCACGCCCTTCGGCTCCTATAGATTCGTGAAGTCTTATATCTATGCGCTCAATAGTCGTATTATCCCAGGCGTTCTCAAAAAGATTATTAGAGAAACGGAAATTTTCTATTCCCTGAACAATTTCCTTAAACAGGTAATGATCTATGCGGTAAAGCTGTTCTTCTTTAAAGTACGTCGAAAGAAGAGACTGCAGGCTTTGTGCGCTCGCCGAATCAGTGCCGAATGGTTTTTCAATAAGCACGCGGCTCCAGCCAAGATCGCCGCCGCACGGCAGATTGAGCTTTACATTCGCCAGATTTTCAAAAATAGGTTTGTATGTTGCCGGGGGCGCAGCAAGGTAAAAAAGCTTATTTGCGCAAATTCCCCAAGTTTTTTCCTGCGCTTCAATGGATTTTTTGAGAGCGCGAAATGCCGCGGCGTCTTCGAACGTGCCGGTATGATACGAAAAGAGTTCTGCGAAGCGAGAAAACTTCCCGCTCTCAAATTTATCGCTTTTGTTATGAATCGCAGATGCAATGAATTCTTTAAACGTGTCACCCGGCATATCGCCCCGCGAAAACCCGATAATGGAAAAATGGTTTCCTAAAAGGCCCTGCGCAAAGAGCCGCCAGAGCGATGGGATGATCTTCTTTGACGCCAAGTCCCCGGTTATACCAAAAACAATGAGAATGGTCGGTATAGTATTTTGTAATGGTTTACTTTCCATGGCTAAAACTAGGATTTTAGTAAAAGATGGATAAGATATCCAAACACCATTAAAATTATTCCGGTTATGCCCATAATCTTTTCCCATTTCATTGCACGGAAAACAGAAGCGTCTACCCTCTGCTCTTTTCGGACACGACCGTGAACCGCAAGTGCGGTGTATGCGACCATCACTTTCCCGATTATATCTAAAGTTGAAGCAAGAATTTCCATATTATTTTTCTTTCGATAGAGAGCGCTTCACGATACTTATTAGTTCCTGAATGCTCTGCGCTTTATTGATTTCGCTCTCTGGAATAAGCAGATCGACTTCGGAAGCATCCTCTGTAAATACAGCCGGCAGGGGAACGCCTTTTTGCTGCGGGTATTGTTTATGGAATTCATCGCGATGCAAAAATGATACCTCGTGCGGCAGCGAATCAACAAATTTTTTCCATTCCTTCTGCACGAATGCGACCGGGTATGTGAGCCGGCATAAATTGCACTGGTATGTTTGCGGAGATATCAGCTTATGCGCCGTATCTTTGATCGTTGAAGCAAAGGCGCCGTCAGCGTTGTATACAAATATCAATTTCATAAAATTTCTTTTATTTTCCCCCTCATCTCATGTAGGCCCATCGGCCCTCTTTTGTGGAATACGGTATT
>JAKEFN010000124.1 GCA_022616085.1 bacterium | reverse complement strand
CTCACTCACGCCGGTGCAACGATTTCTTGGAATACGAACGAAAATGCAACCGGCAAAGTATATTGGAGCGCGGTTTCTCCATTAAATACTTCAACGGCATCGGCAGTATCTAACTCGTCTCTCACTACGGGACATTCCTTCTCGATCACCGGTCTCTCCGCAAACACAACGTATTATTTTGTCGTCGAATCGAAAGATGCGGCAGGAAACACATCGACTTCTTCCGAAGGAACATTCATAACCCTCGCCCTCCCCGATACCACGCCGCCGGTTATCTCCGAAGTTTCGGTGGGAAGCATTACCGCCACAACCGCATCAATAAGTTGGACAACCAATGAAAGCGCGACGAGCAAGGCGTATTACGGCACGACAACGCCGATAAATCTTGCCTCCGCGCTTACGATTTCGGATTCGGCGCCCGTAACTTCGCATGCGCTCTCTCTTGCCGGCCTTTCCGCGAGCACCACATACTACTTCATTACCGAATCAAAAGATTCTTCCGGGAACGGGGCTGTTTCTTCCGAAGGCTCGTTCAATACTGCACCCTAATGTCTGCATAACATAGCTCTCCTCTAGAGCATGTGAAAAAACTATTGACGTAGCGAGAGTTCATGATGCGAGGCGAAAATGCGGTGAGGAAAGCGAAGAATATTGTTGATATTTTGAGCCTTTCCGAGCCGTTATTTGCAGCCCGCAACATGAATTCACAGTAGTCAAAAGTTTTTGAACATGCTCTAAACCCGCTCCAAGAAGCGGGTTTGGTTTCTATGGGGGAGAACAACCTTCGCACGGACAGCCGTAAGCGGTATCATTGATATGATGTCATATGCAATTTATAGAACATCGGGGCTTGTTCTTCGAACGCGCGATTCGGGAGAATCCGATCGCATATTGTGGATATTGACGCGCGAACTCGGGCTCATTCTCGCCGCCGCGAAAGGCATCCGAGAATTAAAATCGAAACTCCGTTACGGTCTCCAGGAGCACGATTTCTCCGATTGCGAATTCATACGCGGGAAAGAGATGTGGCGCATAACAAATGCCGAAAAAACTGTTTTTCTCCGAAATATTCCGAAAAATCAGCACAAAAGCGCGGCTTTTTCGCGAGTCGGGACGCTTCTTCTGCGGTTTCTCGCCGGCGAAGCGCGTGATGCGGCTTTTTTCGATCATTTTCTTCGCATTGCTTCTTTTCTTGACGAGGAGGATTTGCATACCGATGAAATAGCGGTGTGGGAAGGGCTTGCCGCATTTGCCATTGTGCGCGATCTCGGGTACGGCGGCGGCGAAAGCGCCAAAATAATCGATAAATCCGGCATGTCCTGGGATCGGTTATGGTTCGACCGACTTTCCGGAAGCCGAAAGGTTTTTGTGCAGGACGTAAACAAAGCGATTCGAGAGAGCCATCTGTAGGAATCATACGATCGATATTGGAAATTGGGGGCGTATGGTGTACCATATAAAGAAATGGCAAAGGGGAGCAATCAAAAGAATGGTGAAATAAATCCTCCGGATATTTCCGGTCACGAGGAGTTGCTTACGCATACGCGAGAATCTCTCTACGCGAAAAAAGAGGAAAATCTTCCCAAGCATCGCGAGCGGCGCCATCTTCACCATGAAGAATATCAGGCCGTGCCGGACGAATGGGAAGAGGGGCTGGACGAAACCGAGTTAAAAGAAAAAAAAATGCCGAAAAAAAAGGAAGCGCGCGCATCTTCGGGGACAAAAGCTCTTTTATTTTTGTCGTTTGCTTTTTTTATTGTCGCTCTGGGTATTGCGCTCGCCTCTTTTTTTGGAGGAAAAAATATTATTTCCACGGACGATGTTTCTCTTGCGATAGCCTCTCCGGTATCGGTTGAAGGCGGCTCCGATACGCTCATAGAAATAAAGATAAAAAACGGCACCGCGGTCCCCATCCAATCGGCGGATCTTCTTGTTGAGTATCCTTCCGGCATCCGCCCGCCCGGCGCTTTGGGAGATGAGCTCGCGCATCTTACGGAATATATCGGCGATATCGCTCCCGGACAGGAAATATCCGTCCCTGTCCACATTTCTCTTTTTGGAGAGGAAGGCGAAAAAAAATCAATCCGCGCGCTTTTGGAATTCCGCGTAGAGGGGTCAAATGCGGTTCTTGTCAAAGAGCTCCGCTACCAGATAACCATCAGCGCATCGCCCCTTATCGTTACCGTCGATATGAACTCGGAAACTCTTGCGGGGCAAAAAGTTGATATTACGTTAACCGTGGCATCGAACGCGCAGAATATTTTGAGAAACATCGTGCTTGAGGGCGGATATCCATTCGGCTTTACACTTTTATCCTCTTCCCGAACGCCGGATTTTTCAAACAATATCTGGCATCTCGGCGATCTTTCCCCTGGAGATAAAATAGTCATCCGGCTCCAGGGACCGATCGAGGGTGTAACCGGCGGCGAAAAAACCTTCCGCTTCACCGCTGGCGCAGAAGACAAAAACGACCGGAACGCGATCGGCGTGGGATATAGCGCGGTGTCTCGCGGTATCATACTCAAGAGCCCCTTTATCGCGGCGCGGCTCACGCTCAATAATCAGGGCGATCGCCTCGAGTATGTTGTCTCGAGCAAAGACGGCGCTCGCGGGGACATCACTGTCGTCAACACGCTTCCGTCGCAGGTTCATAATGTCGAAATCGAGGCGCGGCTTGTGGGCAACATCGTGGATGAACAGGAAATAAACGTGGCGAATGGGTTTTACCGCTCCACGGACAAAACCATTATTTGGAACAAAACGACGATCAAAGATCTCGGCGTTCTTGAATCCGGAGGACAGGCAAACGTTTCTTTTCTTTTCCCATATACGCGCTTGTATGAATTCGGCGGAAGCGCGATAACAAATCCCGGAATGAATATAGATATCACGGTGCGGGGAACGCGAACATCCGAGGACGGCGTGCCCGAAGAAATCGAATCATTCGTGTCAAAAAAAATAAAAATAAACTCGGACGTAACGCTTCTCGGCAGTGCCACTTATTTCACCGGTCCGTTCAAAAATTTCGGCCCCATGCCCCCGCGAGTCGGCGTTGAGACGTCGTATACCATTACCTGGACGGTTTTCAATCCTTCGAACAATGTTCGGAACGGCATCGTCAGAGCGGCACTTCCGCCGTATATGCGTTTTGTGGGGGAGACAACGCCCTTCAATGAAGATATTACATGGAACGACGTCACCGATGAAGTGATATGGGATCTTGGGAATGTCCGATCCGGCACGGGATTTTCGCTCCCCGCGCGCGAAGCGTCGTTCCAGGTCGCCATACTCCCGAGCATCACCCAGGTTAATCTTTCCCCGACGCTTATCCAAAAGCAGATATTGAGCGGTCGTGATGATTTTACCGGCACGGATTTGACGGCGGCTATTTCCGAACTCACGACAAGGCTTTCAAACGACATCGGTTTTGACAGAATAATGGAGAATGTTGTGGAATAGAAAACAGTGCTGATTTTTGGATTTTTTTATGGCATCATCTCGTAATATGGAAGACGATCACGATCTCATGCAGAAAATTGTCTCTCTCGCCAAGCGGCGCGGATTTGTATTTCCCGGATCGGAAATATACGGAGGTCTTGCGGGAACGTGGGATTTCGGGCACTACGGAAATGAGCTCAAACGGCGCGTGCGCGAGCTCTGGTGGCAGGCATTTGTCGCAGGGCGGGATGACATGTTCGGCATTGATAGCGCAACCCTCATGAATGAAAAAGTATGGGAAGCATCGGGACATACGAGCGAATTTTCCGATCCGCTTGTTGAATGTGGGAAGTGCAAGAGAAGATTCCGCGCGGATACGATCGAAGGGAAGAAATGCCCCGAGTGCGGCGGAGCTCTCGGCGAGACAAGGCAATTCAATATGATGTTTGCGACAAAAATCGGCGCGGTAGACGATTCCTCGTCAATCGGTTATTTTCGTCCCGAAACCGCCCAGGGAATGTTCGTGAATTTCAAAAATATACTGGATGCGTATCATCCAACGCTTCCCTTCGGTATCGCCCAGATCGGACGTGCGTACCGGAACGAAATAACGCCTCGTGATTTTATTTTTCGCGCACGGGAATTCGAAATCATGGAACTTGAATATTTTGTGCGCAAGGACGAATGGGAAGCGCATTTCGAGGAGTGGCGGACTGTTATGAAAAAATTTTTGGAGCAGGTCGGCATTTCTAAAAAATTAGTGCACGAGACCGAGCTTTCCGCCGAAGATCGGGCGCATTATTCGAAACGCACGGTTGATTTTGAATTTGACTATCCCTTCGGACGGAAAGAACTCTGCGGGATCGCCTACAGAACCGATTTTGACCTCGCAAACCATATGCGCGCATCCGGCGAACATCTGGAATATCACGATGAGGCGGCGGGAGACCGGTTCATACCGCATGTGATTGAACCGACATTCGGTCTGGAGCGTCTTATACTTGCTATTTTTGTTTCCGCATATCGCGAAGACGAGCTGGGGGAAGGGAAGAGAGCATACCTTGCTTTCCCGAAGGAAATTGCGCCGGTAAAGGCCGCCGTTTTTCCGCTTCTCAAAAATAAGCCAGAACTTGTCGCCAAGGCGAGGGAAGTGTATACTAAACTCAAAAAAAACACCCCGAATGTTATGCGGGACGACAACGGCAATATCGGCAAGCGATACCGCAGGCAGGATGAAATAGGAACGCCATTTTGCATTACGATTGATTTTGAAACATTGGAGAATGATACGGTAACCCTTCGCGACCGCGACTCTGGAGAGCAGGAGCGCGTTGCGGTTCGGGAGCTCGAGGAGAGGATTACTTAAAAACTAAAAAACTCTGGACTTCGTAAGTCTAGAGTTTGAAGAATTAGTGGTTAAGTGGTTAATGGCGGAAGTGCCGCATACCGGTGAATATCATCGCCATGCCATGTTCGTTCGCGGCCGCGATTACTTCATCGTCTCTGAACGAACCTCCGGGCTGGATGACCGCCGTGATACCCGCCTCTGCCGCGGCGTCTATGCCATCTCGGAAAGGAAAGAAAGCGTCCGATGCCATGACTGTGTCTGTGTTCGGACTCGTAAGACCGAATTCATTCATATGCTCCGCCGCAATGCGTACGCTATTTTTTCTATTCATCTGTCCGGCGCCGATGCCGACCGTTCTTTCGTCCCGCACAAATACGATGGCGTTCGATTTCACGAATTTTGCCACACGGAAAGCAAACCGAAGATTTCTCTCCTCGCTCTCTGTTGGTTTGCGATCGGTAACGATTTTGAGCTTCCCGCCGAATACGCAGGTGTCATTTTCTTGAATGAGCAAGCCGCCGATTATGCGTTTTGTCTGATATTTTGTATCTGGCGCCCGCGAGAGCGAACCGACAAGAAGCACACGGATATTTTCTTTTTGACGGAGAACATCCGTCGTTTCATTTTCAAAGTTTTCAAAGATGGATGGCGCTACAATAACTTCCGTGAAATGTTTATTTGCAACTATATATCTTGCGGTATCAGCACCGAGAACTCTGTTGAAAGCAACCACACTGCCAAACGCGGATACAGGATCGGCTGTATATGCCGCGCTATATGCATCCAGAATGTCACACCCGAACGCAACACCGCAGGGATTCGCGTGCTTGACCATAACGCAGGCGGGTTTTTCAAATCCGCGCACGCACTCAAGCCCCGCGTCCGCATCAACCCAGTTGTTATAAGACATCTCCTTTCCTTGAATCTGCCTTGCCGCGCCCAGCGTTCCTGGCGGCGCGTTTGAATCGGGTAAAAACCAGCCTTTCTGATGGGGATTCTCGCCATAGCGGAGCTTTTCCGCTCCGGCCAAATCAATTGTTATCATGTCCTACCTCCATTCGGGGAGAGATTCTCGAACTTCTAGAGCTTGTGAAAAAACTATTGACGTAGCGAGAATTCATGGTGCGAGGCGAAAATGCGGCGAGGAAAGCGAAGAATATTGTTGATATTTTGAGTCT
>JAKEFN010000123.1 GCA_022616085.1 bacterium | reverse complement strand
CTGGCTCCGCAGGTAGGATTCGAACCTACAACCAACTCCTTAACAGGGAGCTGCACTACCATTGTGCTACTGCGGAATAATAGGAACAGTATATAAACAAAAGGCTTTTTGGGCAAGCATGCGCATCTTTTGAAATAATACAAGTCTTGTTTGACCGCATTTCTATTGTTTGCAATAATGAATATTATTATGACGTTTGCCCCGAGGAACTTTTATTATTAAATGTATCTACTATGTTTAAATTTGCCCTTGAAGTTATTGTGGGTAAAAATAGGAATACGCTTTATTGGTTAATTTTTTTGTCTTTTGCGATTGCGGCGAGCGTTTTTCTTGTCGGGCTTTCAAATTTTTTTGCCGAGGAGGAGGAATGGCTTCAAGGCATATACGCGGCAAGACAAACGCACATTATGAACGGAGCATCATTTGAAACGAATCACGGGACTATCGTTGTCGAGTTTTTTGCCGGCAAGGCTCCCAAGACGGTTGCGAATTTTACTAAACTTGCCGGGAAAGGATTTTATGACGGCACGAAATTCCATCGGGTTATTAAAGATTTTATGATTCAGGGCGGAGATCCTCTTACGAAGGACGACTCGAAAACCGCCCTCTGGGGAACAGGCGGTCCGGGATACCAGTTTAATGATGAAATCAACGATGTGAAGCTCGTGCGCGGCATTTTTGCTATGGCAAACGCAGGGCCGAATACAAACGGAAGCCAATTTTTTATCGTAACCGCGGATGCGACGCCGTGGCTTGATGGGAAACACACGGCTTTTGGCAGGGTGGTGTCCGGCATGGATGTGGTGGACGCAATCGAAGCTGTTGAGACGGGAGAGGCGGATCGGCCGGTTGAGCCGATTATCCTTCAAAAAGTGACGGTGCAATAATTATAACTTTTTGAATTTCTCATACGGCATTTTGTTTTTTCCCTCGGGAATAACCGTATCGATCACAAGCGTATTTTTATCCAAATGCGCCTCGGTGATTTTAACCCGCATTTTTTTGCCGTTTTTTTCGACAAAAAAATAAGCTCCCGGCCACACGTCATACGCGCGGATTTTTCGGAGATTCATTTCGGCATCATCTGATAGATTTATAAGGGCGTCTTCTTTTGTAATGCGGCGAGTAAATGCCGCATGTGCGTGATTTTGATCTTTTGCTTCAATTTTTCCGGCTATCCATTCCGGTATGGTTTCGGCGAGAAGCCTTCCCCCGGTTGAGGCGAGTTTTTTTCGGAGCTCGCTCCCGGGCGGGGTATCGTTGCCGTTTCCAAGCAGTATGTGTTCCTGCGCGAGTATCGGTCCGTGGTCTATTTTTTCGTCCATGAGCATGATTGAAACGCCGGTTTCGGTATCGCCTCCCAGAATGGCTGATTCGATGGGAGACGAGCCCCTATATTGTGGCAGAAGAGACGGGTGGACATTCAGGGCGCCGTGCTCTGGAATCTCGAGAATATTTTTCGGAATGATTTTGCCGTAGGAAGCGACAATGAACAATTTGTAGTTTTTAGTTTTTAGTCTGTAGTTGGTAACAGATTCTTCGTCGAGCTTTTCGGGTTGGATGACGGAAATACCACTCGATTCGCCCCATCGCTTCACAGGCGGGGGAGTGATCTTCATGCCGCGCCCTGCGCGCTTGTCGGGAGAAGTTACGATGAGTGACGGCGAAAGGCCCGCCTTTTTAAGCTCTTCGAGAACGCCGACCGCGAAGTCGTCCGTGCCGAAGAAAAGAAAATCTATTGAAGGGTTTTTTCCCATTTCTTTTTTATCAAACACTCACAATAACCCCCATCGAAATCGTCCATGTGAGGATGATAATTAAGACGCTCCCGAATAAAATTTTATCTGTAGCACTCATCATAATAATTTTGAGGTTTATGCCGACCTTTCGAGGCTGTCTTTTATAAGCCCGAGAAGCTCGTTTACATGATCTTCCTTATCGGCTTGCATTTTCCTCCAAAACGCGAGCGATGCTTCGTCTCCTTCCGCATCGGCGATATACTTGTTTTTTATGCGCCAGAGGCTTTTGTTTTCTTGGGTAATCTGAAGAAGAAGATTGTAGAGATTGTTGTCTAACATAGTTTTTGATTTAACCGATAATATTTCTATTATATCAGGATGATTTGTCTGCGTAAAACAAAAAGCCCCGCGCATGCAGGGCTCTTATTCATGCCCCGCCATTTTTCCAAGGCGGGCGTTCCTCGTCGCAGAGACGGCGAGGTTTGAGACATATTTCAAAATAAAAAGTGTGATGACTGCATCCAGCGTCCAGCCGATTGCCCTTCCATCGACATTCATCGCCTCTGCAGCGATGCCTGCGACGGAGTATGCTCCGCCGCCGAAAATAACGCCGAGACTCGTCCACATGTCGGCGAGCGCATGGCGCTTCTCGTTCCACCTGATCTCGTTCCACTCCCCGGCTTTTCGATGGAGAATAAAAAATTTTATTCCGGCGCCGATTGCGCCTACCGCGCCGCCTGCCATCATCAAGAGCGCGTGGATCGGTTCGTATTGGAATAGCCGAGAGGCAAGAAAAACGAACACCATTCCCGCCGCGATCCAGAGAAGTCCGGCTTGGATATATGCGCCGTATTTTTCAAGCGGTATTTTTTTTTCCGCATAGAAAACGGAAAAGAGCGAGACGAGCGAGGCGACGAAGCTCGAGCCGCAGTCAGTTGCCAGATGAATGGCGTCTGCGCGGATCGCTTCTGAAAGCGCGATGTCGGCAATTTTAAACTGCGCGTATGAAAAAAGAAGTCCGACAGCGAGCATGACAACATAAATGAATATGTTGCACACGCATATCGCTGTTATCCGAAGCGAAGCGGGGCACCATGAGAAGTGCCCCTTATCATGTCTGTGCATGAGGCACCTCCCAAAATATGAACTATATGCTTATTTTTATCATACTTATTTAATTATGTCAATTTTTTATAAGGGACTCTGTGCTATGCTGAAAGAAGGAGATTTTTGGAGCCATGACGATGAGCCGATTAGATATTCACGGGATTTTGCTTGGCATTATTGTTTTAACGCTCGCTTTTATCATTGCCACGTTGTTTATATTTCCGAAATCGCGCCAGGAAGCCATTAAGGATGTATACGAGTCATACGTTTCGATTATGTCCAAAGCCAAAGAGAGCGATTCGCTTTATGCAAGCGGCGGCGGTGTTATTCTTGACAAGGATAAGGGTATCATTCTGACGCTTGCTCACATCGTCAACCCTCAAGACTCCGGTATTCCCATGGGCGCGGCTTCGGAAGCGACTCCCGAAATTAGCGCGATAATCGGGGGCGAGAAGCTCCCCGCGCGCATACTTTATCGCGAGAAACCGGATATTGTCATATTAAAAGCTAATATCCCTCCCGAAATCAGATATCGCGTGAAGAACGCGTCATTTGCAAATTCGGAAATTCTTGATTGGGATGATGTATGCGCATGGGGCGAGCCCCTCGACACGCCGTCTGTCAGTTGCGGCATAATAAGCCAGAAAAGATATCGAGTTCCTGAAATTCCTCAACTCGAAGAATTAAAAGGGGTATGGCTTATACAAACAGACTCTGCCATTAACACAGGCAATTCAGGCGGCCCCCTTTTTCTTGTCCGGGGAAAATATGCCGGAAAAATTATCGGCATCGTGAACATGCGGGCAACATTCGAGGGAATCGCTTTTGCCATTCGGAGCGATACGCTCCGGGGTGTTTTTGGAAGGACCATCTGTAAAAAAGAACTTTCCCGTTTTCATGCTCTTTGCAGATAAAGATATCCGCGCTTTTAAACGCCTGCTTTTGCCGGCGTTTTTTTTGCGATTATATTAGAACCTATCTCAAAATAAACCCATGATTTTATTGTTTTTTCGCCTCGCTTGATTTTTCAAATCAAGTCATAGCTCAAAACAATAAAATCACGTTCGCTGCTCCGGTCTTGAAATTACGGCTGCGCATCGCCCCTCGCTCGTCGTCGTAGAGTCTACACCTTCCTCGCTCCGAACGATGCTCGCTCGTAATTTCAAGGCCT
>JAKEFN010000122.1 GCA_022616085.1 bacterium | reverse complement strand
TTTCTCCTGCTCGGAGGCGTCCTCGGGGCATCTTTTGTTTTTTGGGTCATAGGACGCCTCAAAGAGGGGGTCATTACGTTTCCACATTCTTCTTTTTTTGTGTTTGCGGCTGCGATTCCGATCGTGTATTTTCTATCGTCTTTTTTTTCCGAACCGGCTTCCTCCTCTTTTTTGGGGCGGGGCATGGAAGAAGACACGTTTGCCGCCGCGATGCTTCTCTATATGTTCTTTATTTTATCCGCGATGCTTCTTCATACGAGGACGCGGATGCTTGCGACGCTTCTCGCAACTCTTTTTTCGTTCGGCGTTTTGGCGTTTTTTCTTGCGGTTCGATTTTTTGTCGGGGATAGCCTCCTTTCATTCGGGATCTTCAATGACCTATCCGCGAATCCGGTCGGGAAATGGAATGATCTCGGAATTTTTTTGGGGCTTATTGCGCTCCTCTCTCTTACGGGAATCGAGTTTCTTCCTTTTGCGGGGCGGGTATTCAAAATTTTTTTGGGGTTTCTGCTCATTCTCTCCCTCTTTTTTCTTTCAATTGTCGATTTTTATCTTGCGTGGCATATATTCGGTTTTTTTGCCTTTGCGATTTTTTTGCACGGCCTTTTTTTCGGAGCGGGAGAAACTTCTCTAGAATCGAAGACGGGCGCGGAGCCATCTTCCGGCCGATCGGGGACAAAAAGATTCCGTCTGGTGTCTTTTATTGTCCTTGTGCTATGCCTTTTTTTCATTTTCGGCTTCAATCCTCTCACAGAGGCGGCCCGACAATGGGGCAACATTTTTCCCGAAAGCTCCGAAACTCTCTCTCGGATCTCGATTCCGTATATTGAGGCAACGCCCTCGCTTCAAGGAACCTTTTTTGTCGCCGAACGCTCCCTCATGTCTGATTTTCAGTCCATGTTTTTTGGCGCCGGACCGAATACGTTCGGCGCCGAATGGCTTATGGGGAAGCCGAAACTTATGAATGAGCATGAAAATTTTTGGAATGCAGATTTTAACTCCGGATTCAGCCATTTCTTCACCATTCTCGTAACAATCGGGATCATAGGGGGATTTGCATGGGCGTTTTTTTTCGTTCTTTTTGCAAAAAACGGGTTTCGCGCGCTTGGGATTTTTTTTGACGGAGAGAGGCGGGGTTTTTATCCTCCTCTATTTGCATTTCTTCCCGCATTATATCTTTGGGCATTTGTTTTTTTATATCTCCCGAATATAGCGATCCTCGCCTTGTGCTTCGGATTTACCGGGCTTTTTCTCGGCACGCTTTCCAGCGAGCGGCTTATCGGGCGTTTTCGTATTTTTTTCTTGCGCGATGCGCGGGTCGGATTTCTCGCGGTCTCCATGCTTATCGCGTGCATGGTATTCGTCTATATGGGCGGAGCTTCAATCTGGCATGCCTTTCGGGCGGAGAGCGCGTATGGAGCGGGGAGGGTCGCTTTTTACGCTTCGGGAGACATCGGCGCGGCGGAAGAGAAGATCCACCGAGCTCTTTTTTATAACAAGAACGATCTCTATTACCGCGAATTGGCGCTCCTTAGTCTGGCGCGTATCGAGAAGCTTCTTGTAAGGACAGACATATCAGAGGACGACTTTGTCGCCGAATTCGAAAAGTTTCTCGGGAATGCCATTGCGCTTGTCGAGGAAGCGAAGAGAGCCGATCCGGAAGATTATCAGAACTATATTGCCGAGGCAGAGATATACGCGCTCATTACTCCGCTTGGCATCGAGGGCGCGCGTGAATCGGCGCTCAAGGCATACGAAGAGGCGGCAAAGCGGAATCCCCAAAGTCCCATTATTCCTCTTTTGATTGCGCGGCTTTATATACAAGAAGGGGATACGGCTTCCGCGCGCGATTATATCCAGGGCGCCATCATTCTGAAATCGAATTATACTGATGCGTTTCTCCTTCTTTCCCAAATCGAGGCGAGCGAGGGCGATCTCTCAAAAGCGATTGAGGAAGCGGAGCGCGCGGCGGTTGCGGCGCCGGGCGACCCATTGGCGTTTTTTAATCTTGGATTTCTTTTATATTCAAACGGTGATTTTTCCGGAGCTATTTCCGCGCTCGAGGGCGCCGTATCGCTCCAGGGAGATTATGCCAACGCGCGGTATTTTCTGGGCTTAAGTTATGAGAAAGCGGGACGAACGAATGACGCCATTCGGCAATTTGCCGTGATCGAAGAACTCAATCCCGACAATGCTGAAATAAAAAGAATTCTCGAAAACCTCCGCGCGGGAAGAGGGCCGTTCTCGGACCCCGCGTCTCCCGTCGTGCCGTCCGAGGAGCGGGAGACTCTGCCGGTTCCGGAGTGATGTTCAAATTGTTCCAGCTGTTCAAATTGAAAGCCCTGTCGTGAGACAGGGCTTGTAACGTCCATGCGCGGGGTCTTATTCGTAGGTATTGCCGTCGCGGTCAGTCCATTTGCCGTCTTTCAGGCGAATGTGTCGCGTGAGGCTTACCTTTTTCCCGTTTTTATCCGCATGGACAAAAACGATCATTTTTGTTTTTTTTGTTTGAGAGATGGTGTGGACACCATCTGCCAGCACCGGTTTCACGTTTTTTGTACCCATCTTCATCCCTCCTTAAGGTTTACGATGGTTTTTGAAATTGTGTGGGTATGTCGAAAATTCTGATTTGAAATGCAATTTCTGTAAGATGAAATTGTATGAAAAAATCACAAACCCGCCGCGCCAAAGCGCGCGCGCCCTTTATCCACCTCGA
>JAKEFN010000121.1 GCA_022616085.1 bacterium | reverse complement strand
TCATGAAGGACGACATCATTACCATGAAAGGGGACATCGTAGTCATGAAGGACGACATCATTACCATGAAAGGGGACATCGTAGTCATGAAGGACGACATCGGGGTCTTGAAAAGCGATGTTCGCGAAATAAAAAATACCCTTGGCGAGAAAGTCAGCATTCAAGATTTTCTAGTTTTTAAAGAACGCGTCGAGCATGCCGACTAGCGCCAGACTAATCTGGCGATCGCGGTCAAATCTTTGAGAAACAATATGTTTTTTAGGATACATTTGTTATTGGGAGGATTTTTGTTTTTATTATTTCTTTTTCCGTTTTATGCCGCCGCACAGGATGAAGGCGCGGCCGCGGCGTTTTTCGGTCCGCCAAAAACGCCGGAAGCCGAATCGGGAACCACAACAAATCCGGGATCAAGGGCGGGCACGTCTACGCCGACTCGCGCTTCGGTGCTTCCCGAGAAAGAGCAGCTTCCGGCGGACGTTTTTGAAGAGCGCCCGGTTGATCATTTTTCGGTGACAGGGGCGTTCGCCTTTTTCGTCCAGTCCGCGGCGCGGGCGGGAATGCCCACGGAGACGATCGCCCTTATTCTTCTTTTGCCGTTTCTTGCCTCGATTGTCGCTTTTGTGCGAAATATTGTCGGGCTTCCGTCTCTCGACATGCTCGTTCCGATTACTTTTTCCATTGCGCTTGTCGCGTCAAGCATTTCCGCGGGCATTCTTATCCTTGCTACGATTATTTTGTCATCCGTGGCGGCGCGAATGCTTCTTAAATATATCCGCATTATGGAATTGCCGAAAATCGCGCTCTCGATGGTGGTTGTTTCTCTCGGGGTTCTTTTTGTTCTTTCGGCGGTGTCGGAATGGGAGATTCTTAATGTCGAGGAAGTTTCTATCGTGCCGATCCTTCTTCTCATTCTTTTGAGCGAAAGAATCGTCCGTCTGCAGTTTGAAAGCGCTCTTGGGCAAACGACGCTTATTGTCGCGACGACGCTCGGCATCGGCGCCATCGGCTATGTCATACTTGCCTCCCAAGCGGTGCGCGCATACATCCTTCTCTATCCCGAGCTTATTTTTCTCCTGGTGCCGATAAATATCGCAATCGGGCGATATTTCGGTTTGCGATTTACGGAATACTTCAGGTTTTCTTCAATCAACGACCATGGCGATAAGTAGGCAAGCGCTCGGCATGAACGCGCGGAACTTTTTATATCTCCGGCCGTTCAACAAAAATATCCACAAACGGCTTGCTGACGACAAACTTTTGACAAAACGCGCCCTCGCGGCGGCGGGCATTCCCGTGGTTCCGCTTATTTCAGTGTTCGAGGACCGGAGCGCCGTCCGAGCATTTGATTGGGATTCGCTTGACAGTTCTTTTGCGATCAAACCGGCGCATGGCTATGGCGGCGAGGGAATTGTGATTATAGACGGATGGGACGGGGATGTGGGTGAAACCCCTTCCGGCGAAGAGATTGAGCGCGCCAATCTTGAATCGCATATCTATGATATTCTTGAGGGGGCATATTCGCTTCATTTCCTTCCCGATGTCGCGTTTATCGAAGAGAAGCTTGCGCCCGAGCGTTTTTTCAGAAAAATTTTGACCATCGGCATACCCGATATGCGCATCATTGTATTCAACGGAATTCCCGTCATGGCCATGCTTCGCGTTCCTTCCATCGAGTCGGGAGGACGCGCGAACATCCATCAGGGCGCGATTGCGGTCGGCATCGATATTGCAAGCGGCATCACGACCGGCGCCGTGCTTCACGGGAAGCCGCTTCGGTTTTTTCCCGGAACAAAAACGAAGCCGCACGGGCTCAAAATTCCATATTGGGATGAGATACTTCGTCTCGCGGTCAAAACGCAAGAGGTGATTCCTTTGGGGCTCTGCGGTGTTGATATCGTGATTGATATAAATTACGGACCGATCGTTATTGAAGTCAACGCGCGGCCCGGACTTTCGATCCAGATCGCAAATCGCGCCTCGCTTCGAACCCGTTTGGAACGAGTCGGGAATATGAAAAGACCGGCGATTGACCGCGGTATCGGCATCGCTCGTTCTCTTTTTGCGGAGCCTTTCTCTGAAAAAATTACTCCGGATGAGCCGGAAATACTTGGCGTTATTGAGCCAGTTACTATAATGCATGGGAATGGATCGCGCGACATACGGGCAAAAGTCGATACCGGCGCGTATCGCACATCGATAGACGAGACGCTTGCGGAAGAACTCAATCTTCCGGAAAAGAGCGAACAAGTGTTTGTCCAATCAGCAAGCGGATCGCAAAAGCGCCAGACCGTTGAGATTACTTTTCAGATTGGCGGAAAAACAATAAATTCTCTTGCGTCGGTCGCAGACCGATCTTCTTTGAGGTATCCCATGATAATCGGCCGGCATGATCTCGCCGGATTTCTTGTTGATCCGAAGCATGGAGACTTCGAAGAAGAAGATACCGAAATATGAGCTAGAGCTTGTGAAAAAACTATTGACGTAGCGAGAATTCATGGTGCGAGGCGAAAATGCGGCGAGGAAAGCGAAGAATATTGTTGATATTTTGAGTCTT
>JAKEFN010000017.1 GCA_022616085.1 bacterium | reverse complement strand
GATTCAAGGAGCGTTTCTTCGGCGGAAATAAGCTTTGCGTCTTTGAGTTCGGAAAGTTCGGGCGCGTGTTCAATCATAGCGCGTATGCGGGGGAGATGGTAACGGTTGGAAATTATGCCAACACGTCCCTCTTTTTTTTGTCCGGTAATTTTTTTGAGCTGCTCATACGTTGTCCCGCTGTCATGGTCCTCGGCAATAGCATCGCTCGGCACTCCTTCCCGAACAAGTTCTTTTTTTAATACACTCGCAACCGTCGGCGCGTTAGAAACGATATGAAGCTGTCCTTTGCTACCGGAAACTATAATGAGGCGGGCAAATCCTTTTTTAAAAAGAGTCGCGGCCGCTTTTACGCGAAGGTAATCCCCGGTAGAGCCGTATTCGTCGCCCTCTTCATCAAAATATGTTGTCCGCCATGTTCCGTCCGGATTTTTTTTGAGCCCCCCGCCGAGAACAAATAATGTGTCGTACTTCATGGTTTTCCTTTTTTTATGAGTTTCCAGTTAAGCGGCGTTCCGCGTTCTATCGTTCGTATCGCTTCTTTTCCCAAGATACCATAATAATATTTAGGTTCAAGGCCGTTTCCTGGCCGGATTGATCGGATGTTCTCTTTCGTCAGTTTCTCGCCTTTTTTTATATCTTTTACGGCAAAGAGCGAACGGCGGAAAGAGCGGTTATATTTCTCCGCTTCGGTGCGCGGTCCGTATTGCACTTTACCGAGAAGCATTTCTTGGCTGCGTACGCGCCTAACCAGTTCGGCGAATTCTTTTTTATCAAGCGAGAATCGGTCATCGAGAATATTCTTGTCATGTTTTACGACAAGATGTTTTTCAATGACGGACGCGCCGATAGCCGCCGCAAGAGCCGGCACCTCGATGCCGCCCATATTGTCGGAAAGCCCGACGGGGATGCCGAAGCGTTTTTCAAGGTTAAGCATGGTCCGGAGATCCGCGCTTTTTTTATCCCCTTCTTTCTCGTACGAAGCGGTTGAATGGAGAAGGATAATATCTCTCGCGCCGTTTTGCCGAAGCGTTTTGACCGAAAGCCGAATCTCGGGGAGGGTCTGAAATCCGACCGAGATAATAACCGGCTTCTTTGTTCTCGCCACACGCGCAAGAAGCGGGATGTCGTTTGCCTCGTATGCGGCGATCTTATACGCGGGCATGCGGAGCTTCTCCAAAAAATCCACGGCGGTATCATCAAAGGGGGTTGAAAAAAAGATGAGCCCGAGATCCCGCGCGATTTTTTGGAGCCGCGGCGTCCAATCCCATGGCGTATACGCTTCTTTGTAGAGATCGTAGAACGTGCGTTTTTTCCATTGTTTCGGGTTGGTTTCGCCGCCGACAACGAACCACTTTTTGCCGCTATCGATAGTCATCGTATCCGGCGTATAGGTCTGAATTTTTACCGCATCGGCTCCTGCTTCGGCGGCGGCGCGGATGATTGCGGCCGCGTTCTCAAATTTTTGCCGGTGGTTGCACGAAATTTCCGCCACGATAAACGTTGGGTAGTCTCGCCCTATTTTTTTGTCGCCTATTTTTATGGTTTGCATGTCTGTATACGCCTTTAACCATAATATTTTTAAAGTGTTCGGTCAAGCGGAATGTATAGCGGAAACGAAAATTTTTTTTCTTGATTTGTTGTATGGAAAGTTTACTATGTGAGCATGTCCGAAACTCTTTTGCCAAAACTCGCGCTTGGCACCGCGGGACTTGGGCTTGACTACGGGATAGCCAATAGGGCGGGGAAGCTCGCGCGAGAAGATGCGTTTTCGCTCTTGGATTGTGCCGTGAGAAGCGGGATACGTGTTTTTGACACCGCCTCGGGATACGGCGATGCGGAGGAAATCCTCGGTGAATTTGCGGCATCAGACGCGCAGACGGACGAAATTTCCATCGTGACAAAAATATCCGCGAATACAACTTCCGTGAAAGAAGAAATACTCGGTTCGTTGCGGCGAACGCGGCAGAAGACATTGAACGGCTGCCTTCTTCACAACCCCGCGCATATGCATGACGAACATATCGTGTCCGCGCTCAAAAAGTGCCGCGAGGAAGGGTTGGTGGAAAATATCGGAGTCTCAATCTATGAGCCGGAAGACGCTTTATTCGCCGCGCGTTCGGACGCTTTTCAATATATCCAGATACCGTATAATGTGTT
Organism: bacterium; assembly: GCA_022616085.1. Lineage (GTDB taxonomy): Bacteria > Patescibacteriota > Minisyncoccia > Phycocordibacterales > JAKEFN01 > JAKEFN01. The sequence goes on along the minus strand of JAKEFN010000017.1, from coordinate 8,962 downwards.
TGACAAACGGCTCCTTAATACCCCCTTTTTTGCGGTGGCGAAAGAACAGGGGAAGACCGTCTTTGCTCGGAGCGTCTTCCTCCAGGGAGCGCTCCTTATGGAGGCGGTGGCGCTTCCGGAGCATCTCCGCGGCTTGGAGCCGTTTCTTAAGGAATTCCAAGAAATAAGCGCGAGGCACGGGCTTTCGCGCATGGAGGCGGCGCTCCTTTATTCATGCGCGAACCCCGGCATACAGTATGTTGTTTTGGGAGCGCTTTCGGTCCGCGAACTCCAAGAAAACCTTGCCGCACTCGCAAAGATTGGAAATCCCGAGACGCGCGAATGCATGGAAGAGCTCCGCGCATCGTTTATGGCAGTTCCTAAGGAACTCATTATGCCGACATTATGGGAAAAAAATTAAAAAAGAAAAAAGGCCAAGCGCTCTGGGAGCGCGCCAAAAAAATAATTCCCGGCGGGAACCAGCTTCTCTCCAAGCGGGCGGAAATGTTTTTGCCGGAGGGATGGCCTTCATACTATACGAAAGCAAAGGGCGTGCATGTGTGGGATCTTGACGGCAAAAAATATATCGACATGTCCATAATGAGCGTCGGGGCGTGCCTTCTTGGGTACGCGGACCAAGACGTCAATCGGGCGGTTAAAAAAGCGGTTGATGGCGGCTCAATCAGCACCCTGAATCCTCCGGAAGAAGTGGAACTTGCCGAACTCTTTATCAAAATTCATCCGTGGGCGAAGATGGTCCGCTACGCCCGCACCGGCGGGGAAGCGGCGGCTGTTGCGATCCGCATTGCGAGAGCTTATAGCGGAAAAGACAAAATCGCTTTTTGCGGCTATCACGGCTGGCAGGACTGGTATCTATCGGCGAACCTTGCGCATAAGAAGAACCTCGACGGGCATCTGCTCGCAGGCTTGAGTGCCAAAGGCGTGCCGAGAGGACTTGCGGGTAGCGCGCTTCCGTTCCACTACAATAATATCGCCGAGCTTGAGTCTATCGCCGCACGGCATAAAGATATCGGCGCGATTGTTATGGAACCGATCCGTTACGCCGAACCGGCGAAAGGTTTTCTCCAGAACGTGCGCCGCATTGCGGACGAAATCGGCGCGGTGCTCATTTTTGACGAAATATCAAGCGGCTTCAAGGTGCATTATGGCGGCGCGCATCTCCTCTATGGCGTGAATCCCGACATTGCGGTTTTTGCAAAAGCGATAAGCAACGGCTTCCCCATGGCGGCGATTATCGGTAAGGAAGAGGTCATGCAGGCGGCGCAGGAGTCTTTTATTTCAAGCACGTATTGGACGGAGAGGGTCGGCCCTGCCGCCGCGCTTGCGACGCTCAAAAAAATGAAAGAGAAAAAAATTCACGCGCATATGAAAAAAATGGCAACGCTCATTCGAAGCGGTTTGAAAACCCTCGCGGATAAGCATGAGCTCAAAATGAATTTTTCCGGACTGCCTACGGTCGTTGTTTTTTCTTTTGATTACGGAGACGAGAGTCAGGCAATCCGCACGCTCTTCACGCAAGAGATGCTTGTGCGCGGTTTTCTCGCCAGCAATGCCATTTATGTTTCGTATAGCCATAGCGAAAAGGACGTGAGGGCATATCTTAAAAGCGCGGATGAAGTTTTTGTCCTTCTCAAAGATGCGGTTCGGAATAATAAAGTCAAGGAATTTCTCAAAGGCCCCGTTGCGCATGCGGGATTTCAGAGGTTGACGTGAGCGAGTATGGTCGTTTTCTCCCCATATGGTATCATACACGCATGATAACTCGAGAGAAGATTCAAGCGGTCGCGGATAAAATTGCGCATGAGTTTGAGCCTGAAAAGATAATCCTTTTTGGCTCTTTTGCGTGGGGGAATCCGACGGAAGATAGCGATGTAGATTTATTTGTGGTGAAGAAGTCTGACAAAAAGCGCTGGGAAAGAGAATACGAAATCCGGCGAAAAATTTTTCCAGCCGGAATGCCGGTGGACGTTTTGGTATATACCCCCGATGAAGTCAAAAAGCGGCTTTCTGTGCAGGATTTTTTTATTAAAGATATCTTAAATAAAGGAACCGTGCTTTATGGATGAGCCGAAACCGCAAAAAGATCTTCTCGCCGAAGAGTGGGTTGCTAAAGGGAACGACGATGAGTTGAACGCCCTCTCAATACTTAAACATCAGGACGGTACGCCAACGGGGGTTGTATTTCTGTGCCACCAAATGGCCGAGAAATTTCTCAAGGCGTATATAGTCCACACGCAAAAAAAGTATCCTAAAAGCCATAATCTTGGCGAACTTGTCGAAATGTGCGCGAACGCCAGTTCATCATTTGGCACGCTGGGCGACGCAGCCGCATTTTTGGATCCGCTCTATATTCCGTCACGATATCCGGGCGACTACCCCGAATTTATGTGGGACGTAGCGGAGCGCGCATATAAGACCGCGGCGCTCGTCAAGGAGTTTGTCTTGGATAAACTATATTCCGATTTTGAATAATATGCCCTCCATTCTCTGTATTATTCAAGCGCGCATGGGGTCGTCGCGGCTTCCGGGGAAGGTCCTTAAAGAAGCGGGCGGCATGCCGCTTCTTGAATATGAGATTCGGCGTGTACGGCTCGCGAAAAGCGCCCCGAAAATTGTCGTCGCAACTTCAACCAATCCGGAGAACGATGCGATAGAAGATTTATGCCGGAGAATCGGCGTTGATTGCTTTCGCGGGTCGGAAGACGATGTGCTGGAGCGGTATTACGAATGCGCACGCGCATACCCCGAATACTCCGCAATCATGCGGCTTACCGGCGATTGCCCGCTTATTGACCCCGCGATGATTGACCGGTTTGCGGATTATTTTGAGAAGAATACATTTGATTATGTAGGGCCCTCCGCCGGCCCCGGAAAAGAAACGTTTCCCGAAGGAGTTGCGGAGATTGAGATTTTTACGAGGGGGTCGCTTCATCGCGCGGCGCGGGATGCCAAGAGGCCTTCGGAGCGCGAACATGTGACGCTCTATTTCGTCCACAATCCGAATTTGTTCAGAATCGGGCACGTTGAACTTCCCGATAATTCGCTCGCCGCGTATCGCCTTGTGGTGGACAACCCCGAGGATTTTTCCGTCGTGAAATTTCTCATTGAAAAGAGCGATATTATGGACGGATATATGAAGCATATCGCGCTTCTCCGCGCACACCCCGAATATATTCAAAAAGTCGCCCATATTGAACGGAACGAAGGACTCCAAAAGTCGTATGAAAAGGAACGGAAAGAAAAGCTTTGACTTTCTCTATCATTTTGTGTTTCAATGGGCGTTGAATGTCCTTAAGGATTCTTACCATGGGCTGGCTTACACCGATTATTCTCCGTATCGTTCTCATCAACACCGTTTTTGCGTGGTTTCTTAAAGCAAAGGTTGTTTCAGAAGACGCGAATTTCGTCCGGAGGTTCTTCCTCATGTATGCGCTCTCTGCCGCCGATCCATGAGACAGCGAAGTGAAGTCCGTCGTCTTCATGAGTAATGGCCATGTCAATAAGACAGGGATCGAAATAGCTCGTCATGAGTACGCGGTCGGGGGTTCCTTTCATGCAGGAAATTCCAAGCGGTTGAAAGCCGAGCCGAATTTCAACAATTTGTCCGAGTTTTTCTCTCGGTATGACAAATTCGGTTTGCCTTTTGGCATGGCTTTTTGCTTGCGCTTTAAGATACTCTTTCTGGTTCACCCGGTTCTCCTTTAGTTTTAAAAAACCCCGCATAGAGGGTTTCTAAAAAAAGATTAACGCTATTTGAATTCGCCGTCAAGAGCCACATTTTATACTCATAAATATTTTATCATAAAGCGCGCCCTCATGGTCCACGGCATTTTTTTCAACCCGGTCAACGGCGAAGCCGACTTTTTCATATACATGCACCGCAGACTTGTGGTCGGCAATGACGCCAAGGTTCACTTCATCCAGATTGAGCGCATTGAAGGCGTGGTTTATCATAAGACGCATCACTTCGGTCGCAATGCCCTTGCCCCAGTAGTTTTTGTCTCCGATCATGATGCCAAGCGTCGCTTTCTTGTTCTTTCGGTCAATCGGTTCAAGCTTGACGGTTCCTATATGCTTGTTTTCTCCGCGCGCAAAAATTCCCAAAAAAAGGATATCGGGGTTTCCGGTTTTTTTTCTGACATATTGTTTGAGTTCCGGAAACGTTGTTCCTTTTGTTTCAAGATATTTATTTACCTCCGGATCATCAAGCCACGCGCACCATTTTGCGCTCGCATCGCCGATCCTGATGGATCGCAAGATAACGCGCTCTCCTTCTATGCGCGTTATCTCCGGAATGATGTGCTTTTTGATGTTGTAGTCGTTGCGGAGCGAGCGCGCGAGCCCCTCGTTTCTTCTGATATGGTTGTTCTTGAGCCACATATCGGGATATTTTGTCAGTATGGAAATATAGTGGAGGTAGCCCGCGTCAAGAGGGCTTTTCTTTACGACAAACCGGAGAACAGGAAGGTCTTCCATATTATCCACGGTCAGGCGGATATGCGAGAAATCATACGGGTCACTGATATATCCCTTTTTGACGCTTTTGGTCGTGCGCATCCAGAGCGTGACATGCTCCCGTTCGGAAGCGAGCTCGGCCTTCTCTAGGGCCTTTTCAAGAATATTTTTTGTAAAAATTTCGGCGTCTATGCCGTTCGGGTATGTTTCGCGGCCGAGTTCCGATGTGCTTGCATAGTCAAGTTTTGAGTTGTTAAAAAATTTTATAAGCGAATCGAGGATCGCCGGATCTATAAGCGGACAGTCGCCGGTCAGGCGCATGATCGTGCTATATAGCGGATAATGCGCCGCGCAGTCGCCGTAACGCGTGAGTACGTCGTCAACAGACCCGCGAAAACAATCAACGCCGAGCTTCTTGCAGAGCGCCGCAAGCTTATCGTCCGTCGGTTCGGTCGTGGTGGCGACGACTATTTTCCCGATGCCGCGCGCCATGCGCACCCGCCGTATCTGATACGCGATCATCGGCGTGTTTTTGTCTATTGTTTTGAGCACTTTGCCCGGGAGGCGGGTGGATCCCATGCGGGCCTGGATGACGCAGAGGACTGATTTGCTGTTTTTATTCTTAATGTTTGTTTTTTTCATCTTTTCGGAATGGAGTAATCTCCTGTGTTTGCCGGACTTTTATGATGCTTCCGGGCGGATACTCTCCCCGAAGTATCGCTCCCGGATATATCCAACAATTTTTTCCGATGACGGTTCCCGGATGAATGAGCGCACCGATGCCGATGAAAACATTGTCGCCAATTATCGCGCCGCGCTTGTCGCCCCCGAGATGCACTTTTGAATTCGCGACAATCGCCCCTGCGCCGAAATTGCAGTTTTTTCCGACGACGGAATGCCCGACAAAGTTAAGATGCGCGATATGCGTGCCTTCGCCGATGTAGCTCCAGCTCACTTCAGAGGCATGGCCGACAACGACATGGTTCTCCGTATAGAAATTCGCGCCGACAAACGCCGCATGGCGCACCTGGCAGTCGTCGCCGAAGCGCGCGGGGCCGCGCACCCACGACGTCTCCTGCGCTTCAAAATTTTTTCCGTGGGAATTTTTGCCACCGACTTTTTCGGGAAGCATAGCTATAAGCCCCCAGAGATCTTCACTATTTTTTGCTTCAAATGGCGACCATCCTTCAAATAAGTCCGTTATTTTTAACATAAGCGATGATATTATTATTAGAGTCAAATGCGATTTTTTCGGGTAATTCTTCGCGCGAAAACCCCCGGAGCTCACTATTTTCTTCGTTTCTCTTAAAGTTATAGTGCGGGAATACGACGGAAAAAACAATGCTTAAGACGGGGAATGTTTTGTCTTTCCACGATGCGGTTCCGGGGAAAAAATCTAAAAGTTTGAATTCAGCTGGTCTTAGCCCGAGTTCTTCAAAGAGTTCCCGCGAGATCGCTTCTTCGGGAGTTTCTCCTTCGTTCATATACCCGCCTATAAGATCCCACATGTCTTTGAACGGTTCTTCCGTTCTTTTTCCCAGAAGTATTTTGCCGTCTTTTATGATGACGGCGGTGACGGTTGCTTTCGGGTTTCGGAAGCCGCATATCTCGCAATCGTTTTTTTTGTTATCGTCCATGGAAAATTTTTTTTTAGAACATGTTTGGAAAACTGCTTCCGAGGCAAAATTTTCTGATTTCGTGCGAGGCGAAGGCAAAAATTTGGAAGAATATGCCGATATTATGACAAATTTTTGCCGAGCCGTAGCCGAAATTCAGGAAATTTTGAGCCGGAATGAGGTTTCCAAACATGTTCTAATTATTGATGCGATAAAAATTATATCTTTTTCGGAGAGAAATGTATGGCAGGGAAGCGTAATGCATGTGCGCCGGTACTCTTCCATGTTACTTAGTTTTATAGCACGGAACCCGATTTTCTGATAGTATGGATGCCCATAGACAGGAGGATAGTGGTAGTTGACGCCAATTCCGTTTTTCTGTAAAAAAGTTTGGAGTGCGCCGCGCTTCCTGGAATTTACTCGTATAACGTATAGATGCCAGCCCGACATCGCGCCTTCGGTTTCTTTTGGAAGTTGTATTTCCGAAATTATTGAAAAATGCTTTTTATACCATCCCGCCACCTTCCGCCTTTGTGCGATGAAATGATTGAGCTTCTGAAGCTGGCTTATGCCGAGCGCCGCCTGCAGATCGCTTAATCGGTAATTATACCCCAATTCGTTCATGACGTTTTCACCTTTTTTGTTTTTGGTGACGCCGTGGCTCCGAAGGAGAATAAGACGATCGTAGTATTTTTTGTTGTTCGTGAGGACCGCGCCGCCTTCTCCGGTCGTGATCGGCTTGACGGGGTGGAAACTAAAGACGCTCATATCCGTGCCGAGCCCGCCGATTTTTTTCCCTTTATATGATGCTCCGAGCGCGTGGCAGGCGTCTTCAATGACGATGAGGTTATGCTTCCGTGCGATTTTTGTTATTGCGTCCATAGCGCAGGGATTGCCCGCAAAGTGGACCGGCACGATTGCTTTTGTTTTTTTGGTAACGCGCTTTTCTATGTCATTTTCGTCAATATTCCATGTATCCGCTCGAATATCGGCAAAGACAGGTCGAGCGCCCATAGCAAGCATCATATTCGTTGTTGCGACAAAAGTGTTCGGCGTGGTGATTATTTCGTCTCCGTTGTCGATTCCGGCGGCGAGATACGCAAGATGAAGCCCTGCCGTTCCGCTCCCGACGGCGACCGCATATTTTGCGCCCGCGTAACGCGCGAGCGCATCCTCAAATTCCCGCACCTTAGGGCCTTGTGTCAGAAAATCAGAGGCAAGCGTGCCTAAAACCGCTTGTTTGTCCTTTTTATTTATATTATGGCGGCCGTATTGGTGGATGAACATGATTGTTAGCTCAAAATTCAAATGTCAAAACGCAAAACTGCAACGTAAAACTTAAAACTTTTCGCGCTTTCTTTTCAATGTCAAAAGGCTTGCGGCAAGCATTTTTGATATTTCTTCCGTCTCCTGGAGCAGTTTTACGACTCTATCTTTATTTACTGCCGTTGCATCTCGAAAAAGACAAAGCCAGTATTTTGATTCATTTGCCGATTTGAGGCCGATCTCGTAATATTTGATAAAATCTTTTCGTGAACTTGACGACTTGGCTTCTGTCGCGTTCGCGCCGATACTTGTTGCGCTTCGAAGAAGTTGATCCGAAAGGACCCAAAATATTTTTTCATTCGGAAGTGAACCGAGAAATTTAATTACTGCTATTGAATGTATATACGCGCGATAACGCAAGTCAGTTTTGCGATTTGAGCTTTCATTTTGAGTTTTGAGTTTTGAGTTTTGAGTCGGGATCATAAAGATATTTGTTTCGGATTTCGAATTTTATAAAGATACCATCTTAAGGATATCTTCCTTCGTAAGCCACGCGTCGTTCGTGTCGCTTCGGAACGAGAAATTTTTTTCAGCCGGCGTTCCTTTGGAACGGTATTTTTCGTAGGGATCGTTATTGCCGAATTCGAGCGTTTCGGGAATGATAACGAAATAGCTCTTGAGATCGATGGCGTGCGCCGATTCATGCTCGGTAAGAAGCACCTCATGGAGTTTTTCCCCGGGCCGCATGCCGATTATTTTTTTTGTGGCGTTCGGCGCGAGCGCGTCAAAAAGGTCAGGGATTTTCATGCTTGGTATTTTGGGGATAAAAATCTCGCCGCCTTCCATATGAGCCATCGCGAATGCCACAAGATTGTAGCTTTGTTCAAGCGTTATCCAGAAGCGCGTCATGTCGGGATGGGTGATATGGACTTCTGCCGCATTTCTGTCGTCAAGAAGGCGCTCAACAATGCTTCCGCGGCTTCCGACGACGTTGCCGTATCTGACCGCGCTGAATTTTGACTTGAGGCGCGCATATGAGTTTCCGGCGGTGAAAAGCCGCTCCGCGCAGAGCTTGGTCGCGCCGTAGAGGTTTACCGGGTGCGCCGCCTTGTCGGTTGAGACAAGAAGCGTCCGCGGCACTTCGGCATCAAGCGCGGCCTCAATAATATTTTGTGCGCCGATCACGTTTGTTTTGACGGCTTCAATCGGATTGTATTCAAGCGCGGGAATTTGTTTCAGGGCGGCGGCATGGATAACGATATCCACGTCCCGAAATGCGCGGTTGAGCCGGTCGCGGTCGCGGATGTCCCCGAGAAAAAAACGGAGTCTCTCGTCGTCAAAATCGGATGCCATATGATGCTGTTTGAATTCATCCCTGCTGAAGACGATGACTTTTTTGGGGGAGCTTTTGCGAAGAACAAGCCGGACAAAATTCTGTCCGAATGACCCCGTTCCGCCTGTTATTAAAATGGTTTTATCTTGAAAAATATCCATAATATGGTATTTTTATAGACATCGTGTGATGCCTAGAGCTTGTGAAAAAACTATTGACGTAGCGAGAATTCATGGTGCGAGGCGAAAATGCGGCGAGGAAAGCGAAGAATATTGTTGATATTTTGAGTCTT
>JAKEFN010000120.1 GCA_022616085.1 bacterium | reverse complement strand
AGTATCATGAGAACTGCAATGCCTTCGACCCCCGCCCGCCGATGAGGCGGGACTCTGCCACCTCTCCATGTAATGAGGATATAGAATCTCAAACAAAGAATCAAGAAAAAGTTGTTGTACGAGTAATAAAACTATCTATCAGAAATCTACCATTAGAAGCCCTCTCTTAAAACAAATCGCCATTTTTTACTGCGCCACTTTTCTCCGGCGTAATTGATGCCAATGCGGGAAGTTCTTGAAATGTGGGAGTTGGGAACTACAATGCCGCGGTCTTCTATCCAGAGGTTGCTTCCGCGCGCGGCGGGGCGGCCGTTCAGTTCGCGCCCGATATTGATCGCCTTGGTGAGTTTTGCCGGTCCGCCAAATCCTTCCACACTGCGGATAAGCACCGCCGCAGGATATTCCCTCTCCCGCGTTACGATATTGAGCATATGGTGCATGCCATATACAAAATACACATACCAAAAACCCGCCGGACCGAACATGACTCTATTCCGCTCTGTTTCTCCTCTGCGTGCATGCGATGCTTCATCATTGAAGCCGTCATACGCCTCCGTTTCCGTTATCATAAAAGCATTATCGCCACGGCAGAGATACATACCAATAAGCTCGCGGGATACCGCGAGTGTCTTGCGTCCAAAGAAGGACCGTGGAAGAATTTTTTTCATGCTATTTCTTTTTTGATGTCTTCGGATTTTTCTCCATGTCCCGCTTGATGACAGTCCAGTGTTTTTTGAGATCGCTCGTGAGTTCTTCAAGTTCCGCTCGGTCAACTTTGTCCGAAACGCCGTATTTCTTCGCGGCTTTTTCCACAATGTCAAAATAAACTTTCTCGTCAACCTCTTTGAGATCATCAAGTTTATCAAGAACTTCCGCTTTTATGCGAAGCATCCAACCGCGCGCTTTTGCACGATTCTTCACCGCATTCTTGCTTCCATAGAGAAGATACGAACCGATTGAGGCTATCGCGGCCGCCGTGATGCCGGCGCTTGCCGCGTTCGTCGCTATTTTTTTTACCGTTTTTTTGTCCATCCTGGTTATAAGTCGACTAGAGCTTGTGAAAAAACTATTGACGTAGCGAGAATTCATGGTGCGAGGCGAAAATGCGGCGAGGAAAGCGAAGAATATTGTTGATATTTTGAGTCTTT
>JAKEFN010000119.1 GCA_022616085.1 bacterium | reverse complement strand
GAAAGCTCAAAATATCAACAATATTCTTCGCTTTCCTCGCCGCATTTTCGCCTCGCACCATGAATTCTCGCTACGTCAATAGTTTTTTCACAAGCTCTAGCCTACGCTACCCTCCATCTCAAGCTCTATGAGCTTGTTGAGTTCTAGCGCGTATTCGAGCGGGAGTTCGCGAACGACATCGCCGACAAAACCGCCGACAATGAGCCGAAGCGTCTCTTCTTCGCTGAATCCCCTGTTCATAAGATAAAAAACCTCTTCCTCCCCTATTCTCCCCACGCGCGCCTCGTGCGCGATGTTCACTTTTGCATTCATGTTTTTCATGGATGGATAGGTATTTGACGCGGACTCTTTGTCGAGAATAAGCGCGTCGCAGGTGACGCTTGCTTTTGCGTTTTCCGCGGACGGAAAAATTTTCACATATCCGCGATAGTTGGACGTGCCCCCGTCTTTTGAAAGCGATTTTGAACGGATAATCGAGGTCGTTTCCGGAGCAATATGGATCGCTTTTGAACCCGTATCCTGCACCTGTCCCTTTCCCGCAAACACAACGCCCAGACTCTCCGAATGCGCGCGGCGGCCGAGGAGAACGGACGACGGATAGAGCATGGTTACGCGCGAACCCATGTTGCCATTGAGCCACTGGATGGACGCATCCTCAAATACGAGCGCCTTTTTGGTATTCAAATTGTAAGTATTCCGCGACCAGTTCTCTATGCTTGTATATTGTATTCGAGCGTCTTTCATAACCCAAAGCTCCACACAGCCGCAGTGGAGGGACGACGCATTATACTGCGGCGCGGAGCACCCCTCAATGTAGCTAATCTCGCTTCCCTCGTCGGCGATAATGAGCGTATGTTCAAATTGCGCGCTTCGCTCCCTGTTCATGCGGAAATATGCCTGAAGCGGGAGATCTACTTTGACGCCCTTCGGCACATAGATAAATGTCCCGCCGCTCCATACCGCGCCATGAAGCATGGTGAATTTGTGGTCGGTCGCAGGAACGCATTTGGTCATAAAGTGCTTTTCCACGAGATCCGGATATTTGGCGAGCGCGGTATCCATATTTTCAAAAATAACACCTTTGTCCGAGAGGGACTTTTTGATCCGATGATAAACAACACCGGAATCATATTGCGCGCCGACTCCGCCCAAAAAATCCCGCTCTGCTTTCGGGATACCGAGCTTTTCAAAGGTGCTCGTGATTTCTGCCGGAAGTTCTTTCCATGAATCAGTCTGAGCGGCGCCAGGCGGCACATAATAGAGCATATTCTCAAGATCAAGACCCCCGAGATCCGGCCCCCACGAAGGCATGGGGGTTCCATGGTAGAGTTTGAGCGCGGCAAGCCGCTTGTCGAGCATCCATTCCGGCTCTTTTTTCTCCTCGCTCATCTGCCGCACGAGCGATTCGGTAGGGTTAGAAACTGTTGACATACACACAATCTTATGCTAATTTTTAAGTTCGGTCAAGTGAGGAGCATTCCGGCTGGAAGTAACAAACCAGCCGATACGATTGATAGGGGCGCCCATGGCGCCCCGTTGCTTTTTACTACCCCTATTTGTATTATCTATAAATTATGGAAACGAATTGGTGGTGGAAAAACGCGAAAATATATGAACTCTATATTGATAAATTCGCTGGAGACCTCAAGGGCATCACCGAGCGACTTCCGTATTTCAATGCGCTTGGAATAAACTGCCTCCATATTCTCCCCCACTACAAATCCCCAATGATTGATGACGGCTATGACGTCTCCAATTATCGCTCCGTACGACCGGAGCTCGGCACATTGGATGATTTCAGGGAATTCGTCGTACGCGCGAAGGAAAAAAACGTCCGCGTCATCACCGACCTTGTTCTGAATCACTCATCCGAGAGCCATCCGTGGTTTGTGGAAGCGAGGAGTTCAAAAACAAACGACAAGCGCGACTATTTTCTGTGGTCCGAAACGGGAACCGAATATGCGGAAGCGCGGAATGTCTTCCCTCACTTAAAACCGAGAAATTGGGTATGGAACGAAGCGACTCACGATTACTACTTCGCCACCTTTTATGCGGAACAGCCGGACTTCAATTGGACGAATCCGAGGGTTTTGGAAGAGATACTCGCCATCATGGACTTTTGGATAGAGATGGGCGTGGACGGATTCCGCCTTGATGCCGCTCCCTATCTCGTCAAAAAAGAAGGGACTCTTTGCAGAAATCTTCCCGAGACGCATGAAATACTCAAAAAAATTCGCGCGCATTTGAATGAAAAAGCTCCTCACGTTGCACTTCTTACGGAAGTTCACGATACGCCGAAAAATGTCCGCGAATACTTCGGCAACGGCGACGAATGCCACCTCATGTATCATTTCGGCATGGCTGAAAAATTTTTCCTCGCGGCGATCAAAAACGATCCAAGCATTGCCGCTCGCGCCATGGAGGCGAACCCTTCTATTCCCGAGAATTGCAGTTGGGCGCTCTTCACGCGAAACCACGACCAGCTCTCGTTTGTGACGCTCTCGCCCGATGAACAGAAAGAAATATTGGAATATGTAAATCCGGTTGATCAAGACGTTTTTCTTGAAGGAACGTCAGGGATAACGAGCACGGGACTCTCTATGCGAACTGCGGAAATATTCAAAAATGACCCCGAAAAAATCAGGAACATATTCCGCATATTTTTGGGAACCCCAGGCGCGCCTATTATTTATTATGGAGAAGAAATCGGCATGAGAAACGACGAGGCAATCGGCAAACAAGCCGATACGAGGCGCTATGTCCGCGGACAATTTGACTGGACTCTCGCGGAAAAGGAAATGGGGGATCCGAATTCTCTCTTTTCTTTTGTCGCAGGACTACTCCGCGCACGCAACACATAGAGCATGCTCTATGGATAAAGCGGAAACTCGCGGCACAGAGCGTTCACTTCTCCGCGGATTTTCATAAGGCCGTCATTCTTTTTTATTTTCGAGCGAAAATCCTCGAGGTATTTTGTTCGTTCTTCCTTACCCTCGGGAAGGACGTATTCGGACACCGCTTTGTAGACGCGCGCAATCCATGATCCGATTTTTTTCATTTCCGGCTCTTTCATCCCGCGAATGGTAACAATCGGGGTGCCCATGCGAATGCCGGATGGATAAAAAGGGCTCTCCGGTTCCTTGGGAATCGTATTTTTGTTGAGCGTGATTCCCGCGGCATCAAGAGCGTCTTGCATAAAAACACCCTTTCCTTTTCCGCATTCCGCGAGAATCATATGATTATCGGTGCCGCCCGTAACAATAATCATCCCGCCTTCTACAAGCGCTTCTCCGAGCGCCTGCGCGTTCCGCACGACTTGTCTTGCCCAGACCTTGAATTCCGGCTTTAGCGCTTCTCCGAGCGCGACCGCAATTGCCGCCGTCTGGTGGTTATGAGGGCCGCCTTGGAGCTTTGGAAAAATAGCCTGGTCTATTTTACTCGAGAGATCGGGATCTTTCTTAAGCCCTTTCTCCGTTACGAGTATCATCCCGCCGCGCGGACCGCGAAGCGTCTTATGGGTCGTGGTGGTAATAATATGCGCAAACGGCGCCGGACTCTTGTGCGCGCCGCCGACAATAAGACCCGAGATATGCGCGGTATCGGCCGCAAGATATGCGCCGACTTCATCCGCGATTTTTCCGAATTCTTCAAAAGGGAATTCGCGCACATACGCGGTTGCACCCACCCAGATGAGCTTAGGGGAATGTTTTTTTGCGAGGGCGCGAACTTCGGGAAGATCAAGATAACCGTCCTCCTTCACATGGTATTGCACGGAATTGAAGTAAATGGAGGTCGCGCTCGCTTTCCAGCCGTGCGTCAGATGTCCTCCATCGGGAAGCGCCTGTCCCATGACGGTATCGCCGGGCTTGAGAAGCGCCATGTAAACGGCAAAATTCGCCGGAGAGCCGGAGTAGGGCTGGACATTGGCGTATGGAACGCCAAAGAGCTTTTTTGCCCGTTCCTGCGCAATTTTCTCTATCTCGTCAATAAATTCGTTCCCGCCATAATAGCGTCTGCCCGGATATCCCTCGGAGTATTTATTGGTAAGAACGCTCCCCATGGCCTCAATCACCGCAGGGCTTGCGGCGCATTCGGACGGGATAAGCTCCAGGGTTGTCTCTTGCCGATCCGTTTCAGCCATAATCCACTTATATATATCAGGATCATTTTTTTTCAGATATTCAAAACGCTCGGTGATTTTCATAGTGCCAGTATAGCAAAAATTCATGCATCAAAAAAGAGGGCGTCGTAGAGTACATTTTATGTCATATATAAAATTATCATTTTTTCTTCCCCCAATCAATGGCCCGTACTCAAAACTAACAAAGATGAATTTACGGTATTCCGCATCAAACCGGACTGGCTTGTATGGCTTGATTTGACCGAGTGTCTTTACGACTTCGCTCGAACTTACTTTATCAAAAATTCGTGATGAACGAAAGCCCCGCCACCGCCTCGCTCCGCTCGGCAACCCCGAAAGAAAAACACTCCTTGCATTTCTGATTTGCGCGGGGTGAAATTTCTTTTGAAAAAGGAAAGGGTGTTTTCTTTCGGGGTTCTGCCCGAGAAGTTTCCGGGCAGTGTGGCGGGGCTTCAATGCGGACTCGGTTTTGCCAAACTATTTTTCTGGGGATTTGGATTTGGCAAAACCGAGACTGAATTCTCCCGCCCGCATTCATTCCCCAGACCTCTTTCTGCGGGCGGGATTGGAGGATTCGTTTTGGCGGAAGCATTGAGTCTTGAACATTAAAAAATTGGCGAGTTTGCTTCGCAAGCGAATGCAAAGGATCAAAGAGTCCAAGAGCCAAAGGGTCAAGACAAGAAAAAATTGTACAAGTTCAGAAACATTTGATACTCCAAAGATTTCGAATTGTGTTTTGGGAAAGATGAAACAGATCGGTGTTTTCGGTAAAATATGCAACAACATCTTATTTTTCTCTGTGAATTTTCGCCTGCATAAGAAACTCAAGTGTCGTTTTTGAGTGGAAACATTGCGATTGTTCACGGTCATTTAAAAAGGAATCTTCTTTGATTTTTTGCTCGCACATATTTACGCGATCATTCAAGGTCTGTAGAGTGCTGTCTAATTCACGCCATTCAGACGAGCAGCCTTTTTCGTCTTCCTGCGTTGTTGTCGGGCGTTGCCTGTCTATAAGTTTGCAGAAATACCCATGTATCTCGTATTTCTTTTCCAAAAAATTACGATACTGAACAACCGTTCCGAGATATTCTCCCACCTCCACGAGAGCCCCTGTCTCTTCAAGACATTCTCTTTTGAGTGCAGAAATGAGATCTTCCCCCTCTTCCACTCCACCGCCCGGTAAAAATCCGGAGAACAGAAGAACTTGTCCTGCTTCGTTAAACACGACTCCCTTTACCACCGGGCGAATAACAAAATTTCTGGAAGCGTACTTTTCGTTAAGAATGAGGAGTGGAGAAAGTGGCGACATATAAAAACTGTTAACGTTCTTTGTCTGTTTCAGCTGGATCGCTCTTTTGCAAATCAAAAAGCACTACCTGTTTGTTTTTGGGATCGTAAAACATATTGCCGGTCGTTACGTCTTTGTAGTCGGCAAAAGTTTCGTATATCCACATTAACTTTTCCGCTATAAAACTCCTTTCTTCGTCGCTCAAATCTTGTCCAAGATAGTCCGCCATAATCGGCAGGTCTTCCCATTTAGCAACAAAATAATCATTCTCAACGTTGTCGGCATAGCCCAGCTGGTGGTCAATCAGCCGAATGTCATTTCGCTCTCGTATTCTTTCTTTCGCTTCCTCAAAAGCGTGCATGGCTTCAAGACCGGTCCCGCGTCCGCGTTCTTTTCTCACAAAGAAAGTTTCCCCGCCTACCTCCACTTTAAAATTATGCGACCAATTCCGTTCCTGGAAAAAAGTGACGGCTATCCCATCGCGTTCCATTCTCTCGCCGACGCCGGTGCGTTCGACTTCCGAAATCAGTTGGAGAACGTTTTTAATAATTCTTGGCTTTTCTTTATTCAGTTTGCTGATTTCTCCCGTATAGATCAACTGCCAATCATTCCCCGATTTTTCTTTTAGTTTTTCTGGCGGCATCGTTGCTTCTTGCGAAAGAGTCACGGGTGAATGGTTGAGAGATTCTTGCATACAACAGAGTATATCAGAAAAATATCTGAAAACAAAAAAACCCCACTTAAGAGAGCCTCATAAATACTTTCCCTGTAGTCAATCATCCCGTTTTCTGTCGAGCGCAATCAACAACCCTGCGGCAAGCCGCGGGGAAACCGCTACGCGTATTGTGATCGCATTGAGCATTATTGCTCTTTCGTGGGGTATATGGACCGCTATTGGCGTATTTGTACTTGGAGTAATAATAATCGATATCCTATCCAAATAATTAACCTTAACTTCTTCTTCATTGTCATATTTAGTATTATATAAGTGGGTAATCCTTTTTTATGGGACTCTAGAGCATGTTCAAAAACTCTTGACTACTGCGAATTCATGTTGCGGGCTGCAAACGGCGGCTCGGGAAAGACTCAAAATATCAACAATATTCTTCGCTT
>JAKEFN010000118.1 GCA_022616085.1 bacterium | reverse complement strand
GAACGGCAATATGGAAACTCCCAAATGTTCGTGCTCGTCGCCCTCAAGAACGCTCGTTGACAACCCTTCCGCGAGGAATAAATGGAATTGCGCGCGGATGTGGTTTGTCGGGAAAACGGTCATGAGTTTACTAAGTTTCTCCGCTTTCGTGCCGACTTCTTCCTGAAGTTCGCGCTGGGCGGTTTCTTCTGGCGTCTCACCAGTATCAATAACGCCGCTCGGCAAACCCCACACAAAATCCTTGCGGTTCGCTCTCCATTCTTTTTTCAAATATACTTTTCCGTCGGTATCGAGTGGGAGAATTATCACGATATCCGGCACTTTGGCGAACCGCCAACTGACCTTTTTGTCCTCCGGCGTTATCAAGTCTGTTTCTACCACGATGATGCGCCCGTCGGCGTTGTACGCTTCACGCTCCTCAATGATTTTGAACGGCTTCATAGTCAATTTTTCTGATTATCAAAACTCATCTCATAATACATCGCACCAATCACACTACTCAAACCAATCCAAAACACCAACTCTTCAATCGGAAAACTGACGCCAAGCATTGATACCCAACCGATGTAGTCGCCCGGAAACCGCCATTGTTCCAAATGCAAAGCGGTTATCTCATGTGTAAGATACACGAACGCGAAATACGCGACCATGGGGAGTGTATGTAAAACCAGTTTCGGCTTTATGAAACAGAGAATAACGAACGGGATGGAAACAATGAGAGAAAGCGTGAGATACGCTTTTTCAAAATATAGGAACGACGGAGAAAATTGATAGACGCCGATGAGTAAGATAACGCTCAAGACACTAACGCCCAAGACTTCCCACTGTCGCCGCGTTATTTTTGATTTCAATTTTTTCCGGTCTATAAAGTGCTCGTAAAACAGAAAAATGTGGAATACCCACAAGAAGAACCAGACCATGACATCGGCTTGCACGACGCCTAAGATTTTGCCGAACAGCAAACCGCCGTTCCAGCCCCACGCCTTATTGAGTTCCGCGATGAAATCAAAAACGAATGAGAAAAATACTCCGAACGCGATAGACGCGATGAGTATCTTTCTCAAATACGCCTTCTCTTTCCACAGTAGGTAAAGCGACGGCAAGCCGAGGAACAAAACGGCTGAAGTTAGGAAGTTTGTTTGAAGGAGAAAAGACGCCGCTATCGCGAAAATGTTTATGGCGATAAGTATGAAAATATCTCGCGTTTTTGATGTCATAGATACTGATTTAGTGCTTCCATGATTCTCGCATTGACCAACGCCACTTCGTCGTCATTGAGCCGGTAATCGTGCCCGATGTTCTCAAGTACCAAAAACTTCTTTGGCTCATTCGCGCTGTCAAAAATTTCTTTCACTTCTTCCGGCGGCACAAGGTCGTCTAGTGCTCCGGCGACGAACACTATCGGCGCGTGGATGTTTTTGACATCGCTCACCGCGTCGTATTTGTCCCTGTCCAAAACATGAGTGAACGGCACGCGGAACTCTCGTTTTTGACTTCTGTCGGCGGGCAAATCGCGGCTAGAAGCGGAGACACCCGCTTGTTCCCATTTTTCGCGCCGTTCGCCCGTTATCGGTCCGTGTGAAGGCATTATGCCGAGGACGAGAGTAATACGCGGGTCGCGAGCGGCGTACAGCAATGGCATTTGCCCGCCGCGACTATGCCCGCCAAGCAGTATCTTTTCGTAGTGCTTCTGAGTGAGCATAGAATCAACAACACTTTTTATGTCCGCAAGGTATTGCGTGATGGTGTAGTCAGAAATGTCGCCACCGCTTTCCCAAGTGCCGGACGGGTCAAACCGCACGACGACATAACCTTTGTCGCACAGCATTTCGGCAAGTTTGAGCAAGTGCTGATAATCTTTCGTGTCCAAATAGCCCGGACAGAGTATTGCGAGTTTGCTTGCCTCGGCGTCGGGATAATGGATTGTCGTTGCGAGGTCGCCCTTTGTCGAGGGGATTTTTTGCTCTGCCACTTTCATACAAGCATTTTAGCAGTTTTAGCGACGCAAACCAAAAACTTCCTT
>JAKEFN010000117.1 GCA_022616085.1 bacterium | reverse complement strand
CCGCCCACGACCGTGCCAACGTCTTTTCTATTGAATTGTCCGCCAGCACAGCCAGCGGTGATAATACCGATAATTGCTACAATAAGCAGACCTTTTTTCATACAAGAACCTCCTTTGCGTCTTATGGTTTAGACACGGTGTTGATTTTATCATGCGTGGTTGAATTTTCAAGGGTTTTTAAAGGACAATTTAAAGGACAATTTTATGTCTTTTATGATCATAAAAACATTGACAATTATATTGAAATATGATAGTTTGTTAAGAACCATGTTCTTTTGAAACAACACTTAAGTGTTCTTTCTTCTTAAGAAGCTCTTTTTAGCGTATGTGCCTTGCGCGGGTTCGTAAAAAAGCCCTAAAGCACACTCATTATCAGCATTATCAGTTTAATTTTAAGAAGAAAACTATGAATACACACACAAATATTCTGTCTGTGTGGGATCGTCTGTTGGCTTCTCTTCTTCTTTTTGGCGTCTTGTTTTTCGGAAGTATTCCGTCTCTAGCCGTTCATACGGCGGGGGCTACGAATACCCCGGTTCTTCAAGGTCCGGCATGCGGATTTGAAGAAAGAGATGGACGTTATATAGCTCACTTTCCTTCGGAAAAGATCCGTTCTGACAAGAAGAGTGAAGACTATGCTCGAACGGACGTGATGCCGTTCAGTATCCCTTCAGGTCTCTATGATGTGACACTCGTCTCGTATGACGGATACGCCGACCGCGTAGACGTCACACAGCCGCGGGAGTCATGGGTTGCTCTCCTGCGATCTTCGGGTGTTACCGTTGCAGAAACTCTTGCAAGCGATGACCTCGCGGATGAGGTGGCTGAAGCGACCAACGCGACGCTCGTAAACACAGATTTTTTTGTCCCAGAAGGAGTTGATGGAATAAAAGCATATCATGCGTCCTATCCGGACCCCGACAGAAATCCAAACAGCATTTATCCTGTCTGTGCGGTTTTTGACCGGATTGCAGATACGGAAGAAGAACCGAATCCGCCGGTTGAAGAAGAACCGGAAGGCCCTGGAAGCGGCCCTCTGGGTGAATGCGAGGACGCCATCGACAACGATTTTGACAACAAAATTGACGAGAATGATCCGGGTTGCCACACAGACGGCGACGCGGACAATCCAGAATCGTATGACCCCTCTGACGCGACCGAAAACCAGAAACCGGTTATCACCCTTTTGGGCGACAACCCTCTGACCGTTATAAAAGGAGAGACATTCACCGACCCGGGAGCGACAGCTCTCGATCCCGAAGACGGCGATATCACGGCAAACATTATTGTCGGCGGCGATACCGTTGAGACGGATACTCTCCGCGATTATACGATTCGCTATGATGTCTCCGATTCAATGAATACATCTGCGGACCAAGTAACGCGCACAGTCACGGTCGTAGAGCCGGAATGCACCAATTGCGGCGGAAGCGAAAGCCCCGAACCGGCCCCGGCAACTCCTCCGGCAACGACAGGCGGTGGTGGAGGCGGTGGAGGAGGTGGGAATACCCCGACCCTCACCATAACGAATGAAAAGGTTGAACGCGTGAATGACTCTGATGCTCGCGTTACATGGAATACTAACCGCCAGTCAACGAGCATTGTCGCATACGGCGATAATTCAGTCGTTTCCGCGACAGGCATCAATTATGGCTATGACATGTCGACAACGGAGACGAGCATCTTTACAACCGACCATGCAGTCATCATTTCCGGCCTTGAACTCTCAAAAACGCATTATTTCCGTCCGGCTTCGCATGTTGGAACAATGTCTGCAGTGGGCATAGAATTAACGCTTGCCCCCGAAATAGTCCCGGCAGAATCAGGAGAGACATCTCCGGTGCTGGAATGTCAGAAATACCTCAATGCATATATTAAATTTGGGGAAAATAATGACGAGAAAGAAGTGCTTCTCCTTCAAAAATTCCTTAAAGCCTATGAAGGATTCAACACCGTTCCCGAGTCCGGTATCTATGATACTGTTACCTACGAAGCGGTACGCGTCTTCCAGGATCGCTACTTCGATGACATTCTGAAGCCTTGGGGACATGACGCACCCACTGGCTACGTCTACTACACGACACAGAAGAAGATAAACGAGATTGTCTGCAACCGACCGTTTCCGCTCAACGCAGATCAGCTTGTCGAGGTGGCGGAGTTCCGCACGCTTATCGAAAGCCTCCGCGCAAATACTTCGGCGGAAACAAGCGTCGGAGAACTTCTCGAGGCGGAAGCGCCTTCTTTCGACGCCGACGATCTTGTCGGTTTCGAAGAAAAAAAAGAGCCGGAACTTTCCTCAAAGAAGATCGGACTTTCTCAAGTTACCGCGGGTGATGCCGACATCGATATAGAGAAACTCCTTGCCGCAATCGAGGCGAAAGGAAAGGAAAGCATCGAACCGGAAAATCGTATGAGCGTTTTTGACTCTATCAAAAGCGCCATCCAAGAACTTGCACATTTCGTATACCGCACAATCAATGAAACCATTGATTCTCTAGGGAATGAAATGGGCGAGCTCTCAAACTAGAAGATCTTTGCGTCGGCAATACCGACCAAAATAGATGTACCCAACAACCACCGCATAGAAGCGGTGGTTGTTGGTTTTATTTGTATGATAAAATGGAAAGAAGTATGAAAAAAAATATACTTTTGGCGGTATCGATCGCAATTCTTGCCGGCCTCATCGCGGGCGCGCATTTTTACTGGAAGAATCTCCGCGGCGCGGGACCGGCGCTTAAGCCGCCGGAGAAAATGAACGGGGGGGCGCTATTGCCGTTTTCTGTGCCGGAGGGTTTTGCCGTATCTCTTTTTGTCGATAATTTGGAAAGTCCCCGCGATATTGCCGTCAATCCATCGGGTGGGTTTCTTGTATCTGAAATGGGAGAAGGAAAGATTACACTCGTCCGTGATTCTGACGGAGACGGAAAAGCAGAGGACAGGAAAGTTCTGATAGATAGCCTCAATAACCCGCACGGCATTGCGCTTAAGTGCCGCGACGACGGCTGCGACCTCTATGTTGCGGAATCGCATCGCGTTTCGAGATACGCATATGACTCAAAAACACCGGCGGCATCTTTTACGGAGGAACTTCTTGATCTTCCCGATAAGCCCGGCGGAGGCCATTTCACCCGATCGCTCCTTTTGCTTGACGGCGAAGGTGAAAATACACTCCTCATTTCCGTGGGTTCGTCCTGCAACGTGTGCGTGGAAGAGGACGAACGCCGCGCCGCGATACTCGCGCTTGATCTTAATGCGGGCGAATCGCGCATCTATGCAAAAGGCCTTCGCAACGCGGTGTTTATGGATCGGCACTATGTAACGGGCGATATATGGGCGACGGAGATGGGGAGGGATTTTCTCGGGGACGATCTTCCACCCGATGAGATAAATATACTCAAAGAAGGGGCGCATTACGGGTGGCCGAATTGCTATGGGAAAAATGTCCACGATGCCGATTTTGACAAGAATACCTATGTGCGAAATCCGTGCATGGAGCCCTTTGAAACGCCGAGCCGCATCGACATTCCGGCGCATTCGGCCCCGCTTGGCATCGCGTTTATACCCGAAGAAGGATGGCCCGAAGATATGTGGTATGATGTATTGGTGGCTTACCACGGCTCGTGGAACCGCACGGAACCGACAGGATATAAAATTGTCCGCTTTCCGCTTGACGCGGAGGGAAACCTCGAAGGAGAACCGGTTGATTTTATGACGGGATTTTTGGCATCAGACGGCGCGGTCGGAAGGCCCGTTCGCATTCTCGTTTTTCCGGGCGGAACTCTTTTTGTCACCGATGACAAGGCTGGCGTCATATATCGGGTTTACCGGACACATTTTTAAAAAGAAATCATGCAGGCGGTTATTCTTACAGCAGGCAATGGGACGCGGATGGCGAAGCATTATGAAGGACCCAAACAGCTTTTGCCGCTTTTGGGGAAGCCCGTAATTGAACATACCCTTCATGCGCTTCCGGCTGAAGTTACGGAATTTATATGCGTCGTCGGCGGCCCCCATGAAGAACGCATCAGGGATCATTTTGGGAAAACGTTTTTCGGACGGCCTGTTTCGTTTGTTCGCCAAGAAAAACAGCTCGGCCTTGCGGATGCATTCCGGACGGCGCGTCCCCATGTGCGCGGACGCTGGCTTGGTCTTGTCGGCGATGATGTGTTCGGCGCTCAAGGGATCAAGGATGTTTTGCGGCATGACCTTGGTATTCTTGCGGCGCGTGTCGAGCGGCCGGAACAATTCGGAGTATTGGTAACCGACGAGGACAGTCATTTTGAATACGGCATTGAAAAACCGAAAGAATTCATCTCGGACCTCGTCTTTACGGGCATGATGGTAATGGACGAAAGTTTTTTTGACGTTGAGACGGAGCCATCCGCGCGCGGGGAGTATGAAGTGGTTGATGTATGGGGCAAGCTTGTCCGCGATTTGGGAAAAAAGATAAAAGTAGTTGAATCCGATTTATGGATGCCGATAAATGACAGAGAACAGCTCGCCTACGCGGAACGCCACCTTGCGGATGCCGCGGTTCTCGCGAGGGACATTCGCGCCGTTTTAGCAAATTAAACGCACCATGGCGACAACAATGGAAAGTATGAATGAACGAGGCTCATCAGAACGCCGCGTTCAGGGAGCAGGCGAGCAGGATATCCAGACGGGGTTCTTTTTCGATACGATTGCGTCCTCGCTTCTCGTTCTCCTTTTTTTTCTGACACCCCTTTTTTTCGTCCCCAATAGCGCGGCATCTCTTTCGTCCGCGAAATTTCTCCTGCTCGGAGGCGTCCTCGGGGCATCTTTTGTTTTTTGGGTCATAGGACGCCTCAAAGAGGGGGTCATTACGTTTCCACATTCTTCTTTTTTTGT
>JAKEFN010000116.1 GCA_022616085.1 bacterium | reverse complement strand
GCATCGTATTGAGGTCGCGGGTCCCCTGCCTGTCGGCAGGCAGGGATTCCCGCCACTCGCACCAAAAATTGCGATAATTTTTTAATTGACCCCAGCCCGCATCTCGGCGGGTTTTTCATTTTTATATTTTACTTTTTTATTTCTAAAGATACCCACAGTTTTTCTTTCGTCAAAACGGGGCGCTCGTGTATAATTGAAACAATGGCATCGGTTTGTTTTTATTTTCAAGTGCACCAGCCGCGGCGGGTGAGGCGTTATCGCGTTTTTGATATCGGAAACAACCATGATTATTGGAGCGACGCGTCCGGCACGAGCTTGGACAATCGTTTTATTATTGAAAAAGTCTCAACCAAAAGCTATCTTCCCGCAAACAAGGTTCTCCTCGAACTCTTGAACCGCTATCCGGAATTTCGGGTCAGCTTTTCGCTTTCCGGCATTTTTTTGGAACAGCTCGAGGAATACGCGCCGGAAACGCTCACGTCGTTCCAAGATCTTGCCGCAACCGGCCACGTTGAATTTCTCTCCGAGACGTTTTATCACTCGCTTTCTTTTCTCTATTCAATCGACGAATTTATACGACAAGTGGCGCATCATCGCCGCAAAATCAAAAAACTTTTCGGCCAGACGCCAACCGTTTTTCGCAATACGGAACTTATATACAATAACGACTTGGCGAGAATGGTTGCCGGCATGGGATACAAGGGAATTCTTGCCGAGGGCGCGGATCATATTCTCGGCTGGCGGAGTCCCAATTTTTTGTATAATCCGCGGGGCGCGGCACATATAAAACTTCTCCTTAAGAATTACCGCCTCTCTGACGATATTGCCTTTCGTTTCTCCGAAAAAAGCTGGGCGGAGCATCCCCTGACGGCTCCGAAATTCGCCGAGTGGGTTTCGGCAGTCAACGGAAACGGGAATGTGGTCAATCTTTTTATGGACTACGAGACGTTCGGGGAGCATCAGTGGGAGGATACGGGTATTTTCAATTTTCTCCGCGCTCTTCCCGGAGAGATATTGAAGCATCCGGACAACGATTTCGTTCTTCCGTCCGAGGCGGTTGACCGGTATGATTCTTTCGGCGAGCTTGATTATCCGCACTTCGTTTCGTGGGCGGATGTCGAGCGCGACCTTTCAGCGTGGCGGTCGAATCCCATGCAACATGACGCTCTCCGCGCGGTATATGAACTTGAAGAGCCGGTTATTGCCGCGAATGATTCCCGCCTGCTTGAGGATTGGCGGCGGCTGACCACGTCGGACCATTTTTACTATATGTGCACAAAATGGTGGAGCGATGGGGATGTGCACGCGTATTTCAATCCGTATGAGTCGCCTTATGACGCGTTCATCTCGTATATGAATGTGCTCAAAGACATGGGGCTCCGGCTTAAGGCATGATGCATATTTGTTGGAAAATTTTGATATTTGATTTTTAAATTTTAAATTTTTTATCATGCCCCGCTCAATCGTACTTGGAAACGGACGAATACAAGTGTGCATAGACAGGCACGCGCAGGTTCGAGATTTTTATTTTCCGTTCGTCGGTTCCGAAAATCATCTGGGCGGCAATTTGGTGCATAAAATCGGCGTCTGGATAGACGGCGTATTCAGTTGGATTGATGATGGCTCGTGGCTTGTTGATATAAGCTGCGGGGTTGAAACTCTTTCAAGCGCGATTGTGGCAAAAAATGATCGTCTGAAAATCCGCCTTGTCTTCAAAGATGTCATCTACAACGAAAAAAATATTTTTATTCGGCATATTACCGTGCATAACGAAGACGGGAAGAATCGTGGAGTCCGCCTTTTTTTGAATCAGCAATTCCAAATTTTTGAGTCTTTTCGGGGCGACACTGCGTTCTATGACCCGGAAAGGAGCGTTGTCGTCCATTACAAAGGCAGGCGGAAGTTTCTTATAAACGGACGGACGGAAAAGAGCGGCTTCGATACTTGGAGCATTGGAGAAATGGGCCGCTTCGGACGGGAGGGGACGTTTCGCGATGCCGAGGACGGAGAACTTTCAAGGAACCCAATCGAGCATGGGAGTGTCGATTCCGTTATCGGATTTTTTCTCGATGTCCCGCCGGGCGGAAGTGAGAGCGTGCATTATTGGATTACCGTAGGAGAGCTTACGGAGGATATTTATGGGTTAAATGACTATGTGCTTCTCAAAAGCCCTGCGCATCTTATTCAGACAACGCAGGATTATTGGCATGCATGGGTCAACAGGCAGAATTTCAGTTTTTACAACCTTCGCCCCGAGATTGTCGCGCTTTTTAAGAAATCCCTTTTTTACATGCGCGCGCATGTGGACAATCGCGGATCCATAATCGCTTCAGGCGATTCCGACATGCTCCAGCAAGGAAAAGACACTTATAGCTATATGTGGCCCCGCGACGGGGCATATACCGCAATCGCGCTTGCAAAAGCGGGCGATTACCGCCTCGCGCGCCAGTTCTTTGCATTTTGCAATGACGTGCT
>JAKEFN010000115.1 GCA_022616085.1 bacterium | reverse complement strand
TGTAAATTCTGGGGTCAAATGCAATTTTTTTAATAATGATTAACGATAATATTTTTTTGCTATTTTCGGAATTTCTTGTATGATACCACGTTCCAGCGCGACCTCATACGCGCTCCGGTACCCCAGAGACTTTCTCCACTTCCCGTTTAAGATGTGCAGTATCTCCTGATACATCTCATTCGATATGTTTCGGAGGTCCGTCCCTTTGGGGATGAACCACCTTCGCACAAGCCCTATGTTGTTCTCAACGTGGGGCTTTTGCCATGGAGCGTGAGGATCGGCGAAATAGGCCGATATGCCCCAGACCTCATGGCCTTTGTTCTCAATGCCGTTATCGAGCGTCATGTCGTCCACAGAGAGGGGCGCGAGTATGTCCCGCATCGCTTCCGTCATCGTATGGGGTTTTCGGTTGGGTATCATCTCTCCGGCAAGGAATTTGGCGGACGGCACGACGACAAGCGCGCCTGAGGCGGGTGTGCCAAGCTTCGAGGGCGAGACAAAAAGGTCCCCTTCGGCATGCTCTCCTCGTTTCGGCCTTTGTTTTAAAGAGATTCTATTCGGTATCATCTCCCGCTTCGTCTTTTTCTTTTGCTTTCTTTTACGATATCGCTTGGTGCAGAGATACCGGCAATAGCGCTGCCCGTATGCGCTCCGAAGCCAATCATAGATGGCATCCTTGCCCGCGTAGAACGGCTTTTTCTCTTGCTTCATGCGGCCTGATATTTCATCGGGAGATCGGCGCGCTTTCAGGTTTTCAATGATGTATTCCTTGAGCTTTTCATTTTTCTCAACCTTCTTCCCGCGATATGAAGCGCGGGAACGTTTCGCATCCGCCTTTGCTTGGGCGGTATCGGCATCATAATATCCATTTTTGCGCTTTCTGTTGTTTCTCTCTCTCGATATCGTGCTCGGATCAACCTTGAGGACACCGGCGATGTTCTTCTGTCTCTCTTTCTCCCGGAGGAGTATCTCCATCCTGTCTCGTTTTGATTGATCGAGGTGGATAAAGGGCGCGCGCGCTTTGGCGCGGCGGGTTTGTGATTTTTTCATACAATTTCATCTTACAGAAATTGCATTTCAAATCAGAATTTTC
>JAKEFN010000114.1 GCA_022616085.1 bacterium | reverse complement strand
GAGAGAGTGTGGCGGGTGTGGCGGAATCCCAAGAATTCAAAAGGATTTCCCACGATTTTTTCGGAGAGAATTGCAAAGCCCTTTGCGCGAGGCGGGGGTTCCATGTTCTCCGAACATTCAACGCAGGAGCGTTGTGAGCCAATCTTTTTTCTTTTGCTCCGCAAAAGTGAGGCGATAATTTTAAGCCCAAAAGCGATATGAAAAAATTCTTTCTCTACATTCGCAAATCTACAGACGAGGACGATCGCCAAGTGCTTTCGCTTGAAGCGCAAGAATTTGAATTGAATGAATTTGCGCGGCGCGAGCATTTGATTGTCGTCGAGACATTTCGCGAATCACAAACGGCGAAATGTCCCGGCCGTCCCATTTTCAATCAAATGCTCGACCGCATGGAGCGTGGCGAAGCGGAAGGAATTTTAGCGTGGCACCCCGACCGTTTGGCGAGAAATAGCGTGGACGGCGGGCGCATTATCTTCTTTGTAGATTCCGAGAAAATCACCACGCTAAAATTTCCTACTTTTTGGTTTGAAGCCACGCCCCAAGGCAAATTCATGCTGTCTATCGCTTTTGGGCAGTCGAAGTATTTTGTAGATAATCTTTCAGAAAACACGAAGCGCGGGTTGCGTCAAAAATTAAGACGAGGCGAATGGCCCGGCTGGGCTCCGCTCGGGTATGCGAACGATCTCGCTACCCACACTATTGTCAAAGACAAAGAGCGGTTTCGCCTCGTCAGAAAACTTTTTGAATTGTACGCAACCGGCGCTTACTCGATGAAAGATTTACAAAATACTGCTAATTCAATCGGCTTGTTTGGGAAGAGCGGAAAAGTCATATCGGTTTCGCTTATTCAGCACACGCTTTCCAACCCATTTTATTATGGCGTGTTCCGGTATAACGGCGAGATGCACCAAGGCAAGCACGAGCCGATGATTTCAAAGAAACTTTTTGATACATGCGTGGAAGTAATGGCGGATAAATCGCGTCCGAAAAAGCCGAGCAAGACAGTGGCGACATTTCGCGGACTCTTAAATTGCGCCGAGTGCGGATGCGCCATTACTTCCGAGATTCAAAAAGGACATCAGTATTATCGCTGTACGAAAAAGCGAGGGAGTTGCTCGCAAGGATATGTGCGGGAAGAAGTGCTCGCGGAACAGATCACTGATGTCCTTCAAAAAGTTTCTTTGCCGCCGATTTGGGCGGATAACATGCTCGCGAAGATTGAGGTGGAGCGCGAGCAAGATGCCCAAAACGGCGTTGCCTTTGCTCAAAATCTGAAACGGGAGATTGAGGATTTAGACGAACGGTTGGATAAGCTTCTCGATACGCATTTGGACGGGCTTATTCCAAAGGTTGAGTATGCCGAGAAAAAGCAGAAAATCCTCAATCGCAAAATCGAGGTTTCAGAAAAATTGAAGGATTTTGAGCAAAAGGGCAATCATCGGCTCGAACCGATGCGACTTTTCATTTTAGACAGCAAACAAGCCGGAATTATCGCTTCCGGAGAAAATTTTGAGGACAAGAAAAATTTTCTCAAAAAGATTGGCTCGAACCCCCGCCTCGCGCAAAGG
>JAKEFN010000016.1 GCA_022616085.1 bacterium | reverse complement strand
GAAAGCGAAGAATATTGTTGATATTTTGAGTCTTTCCGAGCCGCCGTTTGCAGCCCGCGACATGAATTCGCAGTAGTCAAGAGTTTTTGAACATGCTCTAGCCGCAGTCGGCATATTGATGTATTCAATCAATCCTTTTATTTTCTTTTTGGAATCACCTCGGAAAACATTCCCCACGGTGACTTGATTTTGGCACAGAACCTGCTTGACCACTTCGCCTCTCCTCTCAAAGAGCTTGGGCATACCATATCATAGCAAACGCGCCTCTCGCAAGGTAAGATGAATGTATGGAGAAAAAAGCCCCAAAAGAGCCAAAAGTCGTTTTTACCGCTATGTCGCGGCACTATTTCTGCTATCGCATGTTTATCACGAAATTCGTGTTGGAGCGCGAAAAAATCCCCATCAGCGTCTTTACGCTCTACGACTATTTTCTTCTCGACACCGTGAGCCGGGAATTTCTTATCATCTGCAACAATGCGCTTATCAGGCGCGTGGACGAGCTCTGGGTTTTCGGTCCGCTTTCCGACGGCGTCAGGGCGGAAATCAAAATAGCCAAAAAAGCGGGAAAACCGATTAAATACTTCAGGGTTTCCGCTCCCAACTCAATCTCGGAGATCAAAAAAGAGAAGGGCCGAATAAGAGATCGAAAAAGCCAAGATTAAAAAAATATGCACAAAACGCGCCGGTTATAAGAAAGGGGCCGAAAGGGATTTCCGACTTGAGCGTCATTTTTTTCTTGAACAATTTTCCGAATATCCGCCGCGCGCCAGGCATCCCCGCAAAGAGAAGGATGATCCCCGCCGCAGCCCCTATCCAAAACGAAAGAAGAAGCGCCGCCGCGCCTTCAGAAATCCCCAAAAAAAGCCCTATCCCGAACATGAGTTTCCCGTCTCCAAGCCCCATCCATGTCCCTTTTGAAAATAAAAAAATAGCCGCAAGCGGAGCGGAGAGAAGGAACGCCGCCAAGAGATGCTCGCCCAAGGGCGCGTAGAAGATGCTGTAGAGAAGCGCAGTTACCGCAAGGAGACCGGCGAAGCCGTCCGGAATAATTTTGTGGCGGATATCGTATATCGCAATGACCATGAAAATCGAGGCGATAGCCCAGATAAAAAGGGTCTTGATGAGCAATCCTTCTTTCAAAAAAACAATAAGAAAAAGAATGCCCGTCGCGAGTTCAACGATAAAATACTGCGACGATATGGCGCTTTTGCACCCGCGGCACCGTCCTCTCTGCCGGAGAAAACTCAAGAGCGGAATATTCTCGCGCCAAGACAAATTCTTGCCGCACGAGAAGCAAAATGAACGGGGACGAAAAAAGACCCCGGTATTGTAACGGAATGCGGCAACGTTGAGAAAACTCCCGATTGCCGATCCGAACAAAAAAACAAAAAAATAAACAATCGCTTCCATTTCTCCATTATCGCAACAACCGTGCCGTTCGTAAAGAAAAACCTCGGGCGAACCCGAGGTTTTTCTCGCAATAAAACTTTATTACGGAGTTACGTCATAAACCTGTCCCGCGGCTGTCGAGTCGTTAAGACCTGTACCGGCACATTCCGAAGCAACTGAATTGAAGTCATCGTCCGATGCAAGCACGCCGTCTCCTTCCGCCGGACCTTCAAGCGTCGCCCAGAGGTGATAGCTTGTGCAGTTGCCATCTCCGTCGTCCACACCCACATATCCGTATGAAGCTCCCGATGCGGGATCAAGCGGTTCTTGCGGAAGATATCCGCCTGTTTCCAAAACGTCAATAGCATCCCCAGCCCCACCGGTAGGATATGCATTCGGCGTTTGATCGTCAAAATACATTTCAAGGGCGAGCTGAATCTGTTTTATATCCGAAACGCGCTTTGCATCGCGCGATTTCTCGCGGGCGCTGTTGAGGGAGGCGAGCACGACCGAGGAAAGAATGCCGATGATCGCGATCACCACCAAAAGCTCAATAAGCGTAAAACCCGTTTTTTTCATTTTCATAATCGTCTACTCTTTTATAAATTACTATTAATTTCCTCGACCAGTCCCTCCTCCTTTAAAAAGGGTCATGATAGCTTTTATGCATATTATTATTATAACAGCAATATGCTTTATGTGGAGACTTCCGTGTGGATAACTCCGCCACTTAAAAAGTAGCTGTTATTTGATAAATCGGAATAAGAATGGATGCAAGAAGCGTGCCGACACCAAGGCCGAGCGCCACAATCATAATCGGCTCAATAAGCCCCACCAGCGTATCAACCGCATTATCAACTTCCCGCTTGTAGAAACGAGCAAGCGTCTTGAGTATTTTTCCGAGCTCTCCCGTCTCTTCGCCAATCCGCATCATCTGAATCATGATTCCCGGGATATATTCATTCCCCGAAAATGCGGACGAAATGGAGCTTCCCGCCCTGACCTGCCGCGCCGCCTCGAGAAGAACTCCTTTGTAGGTCTCGTCGCCCACGACTTCCGCGGTAATCTCAATCGTCTTGACCATGGGTATGCCGCTCCCGAGCATGGTGTCGATGTTGTCCGAAATGCGGGAGAGATACAATTTCCGATACAAGTCCCCGATATAAGGAACAGCGAGCCGAAACTGGGAAATGCTTCCCCCTTGCGCGCGGGATGACATGTATTTCCAGAGAGTATACGCGACAATGACAAAAAAGACTGAAAAGAATATCCCGTAATTTACCAAAAAGTCGCTGATGGCGATGACGACGCGCGTATAGATCGGAATATCAACGGCCGATTCAAGCAGAATAGCCGATAATTTCGGGATGACGAATGTAAGCATCAAAACCATAACCGCGATGAATGTAAACACGACGAAAGCCGGATAAATAAGCGCATTCTTCGCCTTTGATTGAAGCTCATAGGATCGTTCCAGATAATCGGCCAAATAGAGAAACGTCTGATTAAGCTTTCCCGATTGCTCGCCGGCGGCGACCATATTGACATAGAAAGACGTGAAAACCTCCGGATGCTTGCCCATGGCGGACGATATGGACACGCCGCCCTGCACATCATCCGCGACAGAGAGAAGCTTCTGCCCGAGCGCTGGATTTTCGGATTCTTCCCCAAGCATGCGAAATACCGTGAGCGCGGACACTTGCGCTTCAAAAAGCGTCGCGATCTGGCGGGAGAGTATAACAATGTCCCTATTGGTAATCTTCTGCAATGAAACAAATTCCCTCTGCCAAAAGGGTTTTTCACCTTCAGCCGGATCGATGGACGTCAAGATGAAACCCTTTTTCTGAAGCGCCGCAATCGCGACGTCCATTGTCACGGCATCAATGGTCCCGTCCTTCTGTTCATTATTCGAAGTAACCGCTTTATATTTGAATAACATCGCTTTTTATTTTAAAATCCGCCGCGTTTAAAAAACGTCCCGCCGCCTCCCGCGAGCTTGTCAAACGCTTCGGGATTCAAAGAAAACGCCCGCGCGTCCTCCGCAGATATTTGCCCGTCCCGCACAAGCTCGGCAAGAGATTTATCAAGATTTATCATGCCTTGTTCCGTGCTTGTCTCAATCACAACGTCGATCTCATGCGTGCGGTCTTCCCGGATTAAATTGGCAATGGCTTTTGTATTGATAAGAAGTTCATATGCGGGAATACGACCCCCAGAAATACGCGGGATGAGGCGCTGGGAGAGTATACCCGTCAAACTTCCCGCAAGCATGCTTCTGATTTGATCCTGCTGATCATGAGGAAACGTATCGATGATGCGGTCAATCGTTTGCGTCGCATTATTGGTGTGGAGCGTTGAAAGCACGAGATGCCCTGTTTCCGCGGCAGTTACCGCGGTTGACATGGTTTCGGGGTCGCGCATCTCGCCGACCATCACGACATCTACGTCCTGCCGGAACATTGAACGGAGAGCGGTATGGAAGTCAGGCGTATCGATTCTTACCTCCCGTTGGTCGATAATGGATTTGTCCGGACGGAATATATATTCGATCGGATCCTCAACGGTGATAATATGCTCGGTACGCGTGCGGTTTATAATATCAACCATTGCGGCAAGAGTTGTCGATTTTCCGCTCCCCACCGGACCAACCACGAGAAAAAAACCCTGTTCTTTATATACAAAATTCTCAAGAATAGGCGGAAGGTTCAACTCTTCGAGATTTCGTATTTTTTGAGGGATTACACGGAGGGCAATAACGAGGGACCCCGACTGAAGATATGCGTTTCCTCGAAATCGAGCGTCCTCGCTAAAGGTATAAGAAAAGTCGATATCCTGCCTGTTCGTAAAAAGTTCGTCAAGGCGATCCTTTCCGAGAAATAACTCGAAGAATTTGAGGGTATCCTCCTGTGTCAGGATAGGCTTTTTGACGAGAGGTATGAGGGTGTCGTCAACGCGAATAACCGGATGGCGGCCAGTCGCAATGTGGATATCCGAAGCGCCTTTCCGCACCACGGTAAGAATGAGATCCTCAAGCTCTTTTGAATAATCGATCATGGAAAGAACAAATAATTAATAATGCGCGGTGAGAATATCCAATACACTGGCGTTATTTTTTCTTTTTTAAAATTTTCTCTATTTTATCCACAGCTTCCGACGGGGTATTGTCTGCCTTGATAAGAAATGTATCAACTCCGAGCTCTTCCGCTTTGTCCATCTCGGCGCGCTGACCCACGTTCGACAAAATAACAATAAGCGTCTTCTGCGAAATATTCTCGTCCCGCATTTTCCGAATGAGCCCGAACCCGTCAAGTCCCGGCATAAGAAGATCGGTAATCAGCACATCGGGATTATTCCCGTCTCTCATCTTATCCAGCGCATCGTTCGAATCAGTAAAAGATTCAACCGTGAAGCCCCGCTCGCGAAACTTTGTGGCATACATATCAAGCAAGAGCGTATCGTCATCGACAATAAAAACGGATATGCCTTTTTCTTTTTTGCTTTCTTTCTCCTTTTCTTCCATACTTCGCATTCATTCGATAGATCAATTAATCAATGCCCCCATTATACCACACTTGCCTCCTCAAAAGATACAACCCCTTCTACGGACTTGAGTATCGCATCTTCCCGCAAGGTGAGCATGCCGTTCTTTCGCGCAACGTTCCAGATTTTTGGTTCAACCGGATCTTCGAGGATAATGCGCTCAAGTGCGTTGTCGATCGGGAGCGCCTCCATAACCGCAATGCGCCCCTGCGTTCCCGAAGGGCATTCCTTGGTAGGGTGCGCTTTAAAAACCGATTTTCCCAAAGGAAGCTTCTTCTTAAACTCGTCGGGCAAATCCGCAAATTGCTTGTCAATAAGGGCTTTTACCGCCCCTTCAACTGGAACTTCCTCCCCTGCGCCAGGACACATGACGCGAACTAGACGCTGTGCCAGCGCGAGCTCGAGCGTGGGGGCAATGAGAAAAGGATCGACACCCATATCGATGAGACGCGGAATAACGCCTATGGAGTTGTTCGTATGGAGCGTCGAAAAAACAAGGTGCCCCGTGAGAGCCGCTTGCACCGCAAGCTGGGCGGTTTCCTTGTCGCGAATCTCGCCCACCATGATAATATCGGGGTCCTGTCGCAAAATGGATCGGAGTCCTGTCGCAAAAGAGTACCCGATCTCGGGACGAATCTGCGACTGGCTCATGCCCGGGATGTTGTATTCGACGGGATCTTCGAGGCTGATAACGTTCTTCTTCTCTTTGTCTATCTCCGAAATCATGGAATATAACGTCGTCGTTTTTCCAGAACCGGTCGGGCCGGTTACGAGAATCATGCCATACGGTTTTTTGATCGCCGCGCGAATAGTTTCCGCAATATCTTTTCGAACGCCGAGATCTTCAAGCGTCTTCACTCCTTTGGTCGGATCGAGAATTCTCATAACGACTTTCTCGCCGTAATACGCGGGCATTGTCGATACGCGAAAATCTATTTTCTTCTCGGCAATACTTGCGGAAAAGCGTCCGTCTTGGGGCTTCCTTTTTTCGTCAAGTTTGAGGCGTGCAAGAATTTTGATCCGGGAAACAAGAGCATTATGAACCGAGGGAGGAAGAAGGAGGCTTGTGTATAACTCTCCGTCAACGCGAAAACGGACGCGCACGTTCTTTCGTTCATTTTCTATATGCACGTCCGATGCGTTCCCTTCAATCGCATGCCGGAGTATCACCGCAACGATTTTCGTTACAGGCGCATTTTCTGTTATGGTCGTCTCGCCGCCCGGACCTTTCTCGGATATATCTTCGATATCAGCGCCCCAAACATCCCCAAGCACATCCTTCTTCCCAAGCGTTTCTTCAGAACCGAATTCGGTAAGCGCTTCGCTTACTTCTCCTCCCAGCCCTTTGTATCCTCCCGCGATGCGCTCAAATCCCGCTGTTGTAATAACGTGGATTTTCACCGGCATATTGATCTTGGTCGCGATAAACTGAAGCGCATCTCGCGCTTCCATGGAGTCTGGATCAACCATGCCAACCTCAAGTATGCCGTTTGCAATACGAATTGGGACGAATTTATAAAAAGTAACCGATTCTTGCGGAATTGCTTTCAAAACCTCGAATGGCGGCATATTTCCTTCAACGGAATCGCCGGGGAGATTGAAAAAAGCCTGTTTGTATTCAAGGATTTTGTCGTCAGTAACACCCTCTTCGTTCAAGAGTTTTTCAACGTCTGCGATATCTGCATCCTGTTCGGACGAGAGCATGCTCGCGGCCGTCTCATTGCCGCGTTGTATATAACCTTGTTGGAGAAGAAACTCTAAAAATCTCATACATGTTGGAGGATTATGAGCTTTCTTCTGTGGGAGCAAAGGGGTTTTCTCTTCCCACCGGTTCCTCTGGAATGGGGACGCTGAAGTCGACGAGGCTCTCGAAAATTCTATCTGAAAAAATATCGCGGCTGATTGTCATGCTTTCAAGTTCACGAAGCATGGTA
Organism: bacterium; assembly: GCA_022616085.1. GTDB lineage: Bacteria > Patescibacteriota > Minisyncoccia > Phycocordibacterales > JAKEFN01 > JAKEFN01. The sequence continues at coordinate 11,564 of JAKEFN010000016.1, read as the reverse complement.
ATCAACCCGTCCTCGACTTCCACAGTCTCGACATCTGCGGTCTCAGCGGGATCTTCTCCCGGAAAAAAAAGTGTATAAGCAAGGAATAAAATCCCGCCAAGTATGATAACCATTCCGATGTTTTTAAGCATTTTACTCATATTTTTATTGCGAAGATTCTAAAAATTTCAAAGATTTTTAAGCCAATACGTTTCCACGCTTATATTATAGGTGTATTCCTCCCCCTCTGAGCTGAATCTCAACGTATTGAGCTCGACGATATGGAGGCTCCGCTCGAGATCTTTGAGAAACGAGACTAGTTCATCGTATGATCCGTTAACAGAAAAACTCAAATGCACAACGCCGATTTCCGGCTCCTTGGCGTCCGCAAGTTCTCTTACGACGACATCGCTAACCGCCATATCGTGCACCGACGCGATATTGTCGATCTCCATGATAAGCTGAATATTATCCACCGTATCGGGCAGAAGTTTTGTGATGCGATCGCGTTCAAGCGGTGTCAAAGAATTATACCGATTAAGCAATTCATCCCTTATGCGCCTGATTTCCTGCGAATTATAAAGAGCGGCGTCAATTTCCTCAAGGCGGCTGGCAAGGGTTTGCGTCTCTTTGTATGTCGGATCTATCACGCCCATAAAAGCGCCGATGCTTGCGATTATAAAAATGAGAGGCATTATAAACTGGGACATGGTAATGATCTAAATTATGCGTTTCCAATAAACCATCACAGAGACGGCGGAGCTTTTGGGGGCGGGGGAAGCGGAACGCCTCCGGTTGAAGGCTCGTTCTGCTCGCCCGTATCGGGAGTATCCGAAATATCCGGAACGGAACCGGTTTCATCGTCAGATTCTATTGGGTTTTGCGGAGTCGGGACGAATGGAGTTTCATCTGCGGGCGAAGAAGCCGGCGCAAGAATATTTTCTTTATACGAGGTAAGCATGGGGTCAATTTGGGCCGAAAGCTTGTATGTTACGGCATCCTCATCAACATGGAGCTCGGCAAAAAGAGGATTTACGATAAGTTTGTTCCCAGCCAGAATGACGGACTGAAAGGCAAGCGAGGGAAAGCCGGGCGCGATGCCGTCCATTTCAATAAATGCGCTACTGCCTTCTCTTCTATATAAAAAACTGGTGAATTGGATACTTCCAAGCGTAAAATCTTCAAGAACGGCAAAAAGAGGAGTGAGGGCCGTATGCCTTTGGAGGAGACGCTCGGCAAGAATTAGTTTGGTGTCCATGCGCTTGAGTTCTGCTATTGTCGCCGGTTCGAAAGAACGCCGCGCGTTTTCAAGGGATATTTCTTTTTCTTGAATATCCTTCTCCAAAATAACCTTGTAGACATAGACGCCCACCGCGGAGACGAGCGCGACAAGAAAGATAGTCAAAGAAAAAAGATACGCAAGGCTTGCCCCGCCTTTTTTGGGAGCGGCTCTTTTTTGCTGTTCGACGGGACTTTTTGGAATAAATGATGTATTTTTTTCCATCGGTTGCAATATATTAAAGACCTGCGTGGCGGCACGGATGCCCTAATCCTGGATTTTTCGAAGCGCGAGTCCCACGGAAACCGCGAAATTCGGTCCAGCTTTTTTCAATGCGTCCTCGAGAAACGCCGGCGTTTCGATTTTGGAAAAAGGGTTTGCCATCACGACCTCCGTTTCAAGATTATTTTGGGCGTATTCGAGAATCCCCGCCATTCGGACTCCTCCGCCCATAAGTATCACCGAGTCAATCGTTCGGTTGTGCTTGCGTTCATATGCCAATAATACCCTATTCGTTTCTGAAAAGATATAGTTGGCTGTGGATGACATCAATTCCCGTATATTTGCGTCCGGCGAAGCGTCCATGCCATATTCGCGTTTAAGCTCCTCGGCTTTGGACATATCCACATCCATCCCTTTGGCGAGCGCCTGCGTGATATCCTGCGAACCTTTGTTTATGATATGCGACCCGCGGACAATGCCGGACTCAACCATGGCGAGCTTGGTATTCCGCGTCCCCATATCGAGCGTCATAACCGACTCGATACCATGGGAAAACGACGAACGAAGAGCGCTGAATATTTCAATTTCCAAAAAATTCGCCTCAAGCGCCATTTTCTTTTCAATTTCCCTAAAGCGTTCCAGAGCCTCATTGTGTATGGCGGCCACAAGCACTTCCATCATCTCCATTCCGCCTTCGGCTTTTTTTTCTTCTTCCGCCTCTTCTTCCGCGGCTCTCGTTGCGCGGGGAGGGACAATCCACCAATCAAGAGAAACCTCGGATATATGAACCGGAATATATTTTCGCGCTTCGATCGGAATAACGCGGGCGAGCTGTTTATCATCCATCCGCGGCATTTCGATAAGCGTCATAAGCGCGGATTCAAGAGGAATGGCTATACCGCTGTTTCGCGTCGTTATTTCCGCCTCTTTAAACAAATCGTTCAAAGCCGAAATTGCTTTTTCAACGGGAAGCCTTGTTGCGCGGCCGACCGGAAGACCCGCGTATGGTCCAAGCGCGAGTTCCCCGTATGTCTCAAGAATCGCCTTCCCTTCTTCTTTCCGAAGCTGCACAACTTTTATGGAAGAAGAGCCGATGTCAATACCGATCGCGCTTCTCTTCCTGCCAAGCCCGATTTTCTTTAGATTAAGTATTTTTCCAAAAGGATTTTCCATAAAATGTATAAATGCATTTTACCACATTGGGCATGCGGGCGCACTACGCGCACACTGCGCACGGGGGAAATGAAAAGGAGACGGCTACCCTCCGCGCGGAAAATTCGGAAAAAAAGTCGAATCGTCCGGCACGGAACGCGCACCTTCCTCTTTCGGCGGCAATGGTGGCGTAACGATTTTCTCTTGCTCTTGCTTCGGGGGTGAAACGGCGGGGGGTATGGGTGGAAGAGGCGAAGGCGGTACGGGGGGCGAAGGTGGAAGCGGGGATGGCGGCGGGAGCGGAACGTTTGGATATCCCGGCGGCTTCATCTCTTTTTGAGGAAGGGGTGTCGGCTTAAGCGGCACGGCATACTTTTTCTCTCCCCCCGAAGGAGTGCCGGCGGACTGAAGATCTTTCTCGGTTAACAGTATGGTGGATCCTCTTTCCGCTTCTCCCGAAATAATTTTTTTCGATATAATATTCTCGACGTGATCCTGAAGCACTCTGTTGAGCTGGCGCGCTCCGAATTCGGCGCTCAAACCTTCCTCGGCAATCATGTTGATAAGTGTATCGGAAAGTTCAATTTTCATACCTTCATTTTCGAGGCGCTTCGCGAGTTTTCCAATCATAAGCCGCGCGATTTCCCGCACTTCTTCTATACGGAGAGGATGGAACAAAATAACGCCGTCAAAACGATTCAAAAGCTCCGGTTTGTAAATCCCTCGCTTGATAATCATGTCGATAATCGTGTCGCGTTTTAAAACAAGGCTTCCGCCGGTGCGCGCGGTCTCATATATGATATCGGCGCCGGCGTTCGATGTCGCAATGATAATGGCGTTTCGCGCCGATACTTTTTTCCCGTACATATCCGTAAACATGCCTTCGTCGAGCACCTGCAAAAAAAGATCCTTAGCGACCGGATTCGTTTTCTCGAACTCGTCGAGAAGAAGAACGCTATACGGATTCTCGCGAAGAAGCGAGACAAGCTTGCCCACCTTGCCGGATTCAAACGACCCGATAAGTCTCTGAAGCGCATCGTCCGATTGATATTCTGACATATCAAGCCGTATCATCCGTTCATCGTTGCCAAAAAAAGTATACGCCAAAGCCTTCGCCGTTTCCGTCTTTCCAACGCCAGTGGGACCCAAAAAAAGAAACGTTCCCATGGGCCTTTTGGGGTTTCGGACGCCCGAACGCGCCCGCCGCATAGCTTCCGCGATCGCCTCGATCGCCTCCTTCTGGCCTATCACCCGTTCATGAAGAAGCGCCTCAAGATTGGTGAGCTTTTCGCGTTCTTCGCCGGAAATCTCGCCCACCGGCACGCCCGTCTTCATTCGGATAATCTCAAAAACATCTTCCCGCGTAACCATTCGTTCTCCTTTGCCGGCGACCTGCGGCGCAAGTTCAACCATAAAATCAACTGCCTTGTCCGGCATGATGCCAAGCGGAAAATATGAATCCGCGCTCCGAACGATCTCAAGAAGAACGGGGTATGTGAAAAAAACGCCGGTCCCCGACTCGATCCGTTCCGCAGAATCTTCAAGGATGCGAACAAGCGTCCTCTCATCGGGCTCTTTTATTTCAATCGCCTCAAATCGCTTCATGACCGCTCCGTCAGTCTCAATCTCCTGATGAAATCGCCCTATTTCGGCTAACGCGATTATCTGCATATCGGAACCCGAAAGATAGGGATCCATAATGCTCACCACATCGGTCCCTATCGCGCGCGCGCTCTCCATAAGCGCGGGAAAATTGTCAAAAACGAGTATCATATTTCCGGCTTTTGCCGCTTCGACAAGTATGCGGCGGAATTCAAGCTCGAATTCAGACTTTACTTTCATGGCAGACACAATAAGGCTTGTATCGAGAATAACCACGCGTTTTCTGTTCAACGCTGAAACGCTTTCCCCCTCGGCAATCCGGCGCGCAAATTCCTGCACGACAGATACGGTGCCGACCCCTTCCTCTCCGAAAAGAATCGCATTCGCCTCATCCGAACGGGAAAGCACATCCTCAAGAAGCGCGACTTCCTTCTCATGATAAGAAAAACCGAGCGCAGAGTGGAATCCCCGCGCGAGCGCGCCGAATGTCGTGATATCCCGCGCATATCTCTCTATCCTGAATGATTTTCCAAATGCGAGCCCCGCTCCGAATCCCGGAATGCGCAAAAGTCTGTCACTGCCCCACCACCGCTCTCTATACTTCAACATATCCTGTTCGCGCATAACCCATGCCGCCGCTTCTCCGAAATCGTCCCGTTGAATGCCGGACTTGAACAAAAAATCTCTTAATTCCTCATATTGGTCAAAAAGAGCAAGCGCGAGGTCGCGCAAAGTAAAAAGATCATTCGCCGCGGTCGGCGGCATGAATGGAGAGACGGCGCTTCTCCCCGAAAGAAATTCCTCCGTTTGATCCGGCCGCAACCCGCATCGCAAAAATACATTTCCCCCGAACGCCGAGCCCGTAAAACTTGCAAGCACATCGCTTCCAGAAGTCGCATAGAAAACAGCCGCAACCTCGTATGTTATCGAATCCATACTATCGGCGAGCCAAATTTTTTCTCCGCCACTCTCTTCTTCCGCAGTTTCAGGCGCTGTTCCCCGCCTTTTCTCCAAAAAAAGAGAGAGGTCAAGCTGCGAAAAGCATATAGACCGATAGTATGTCTCCAAAAGATAAAAAAAGAGCCAAAAAGGAAAAATGATAAGCGCGACACCAAAAATTTCTTCGGCGAGACCGGCAACCGCGGAAATACCGGCGCTCTTTCCCAAGGCGCGCAACAAGAAAAAAAGGAGGGAAAGCGCAAGCGGGATGCGCCAAAAAAAGCCAACCAAAAGAAGAATGCTATGCCGCCGCTTGTGCGACAATATATCTTCAAGAAGAAGAATATTGAAGAAACGGCTTCCCCTCAGGTCGTATGCCGGCGGCGTATCATCTTGATAAGTCATAGAAAAAGCAATTTAAGCCCTCCAAAAAAACTAAGGACTGCGACAAGGGGCATGATGGACCAAATGACGAAAAAAGCCGCCCCCAGAAGCGCGTTTGCGGCAATGGCGCATCCTCCGAGAAAAAGTATAAAAACGCGGACGGTAAAACCGACGATTCGCATCAGGGTATTGATCAGAAAAACGGAGGTCCTGTTTCCGATATCGAGAAGTTCGTAATCGCCGTATTCCTCCTTCATTCGCTGAAGAGGATCAAAAAGCGTTTGGAGAAGGATCCGGACGGAAAAAAAATTATAAAAAAATATGAAAAAACTTTTCCAAATATTAAGAATATCGAGAAACGCTTCTCCGTAATGCCACAAAAGATAGTTGGTGAAAATGAGCGCGTGCATATAAGATAGTATAAAATGCCAGAGCATGTTTGAAAACCCTCCGTTCCCATTGCGGGACGTGCAATGACGAAATGCCCTATTCGCGGAATTTATAAAAAGCTTTATTGCCGTAGCGCACATCCACATATTCAAGCGGCGGATTAAAGTTTTCTAAACCATCTTTAAATAGAGGGGCCTGAAGCACCGCGTGGAATGCGCTCTCCGATACGCTCGTGTCCTCGTCCGCGTCGAAAAAAAACGAAAAATCCTCATTCGCAATAATCTCCATTGTGCCATCAGAGAGAGCCGCCGCCCGAACCGCGATGCCTTCATTTTTCAAAAGACCCGCATAAAAAAGAAGTTTTTCAAACGCGCCGGGAGGTTTGAGCAAACAGCCGACAGGACACTCCGCGCCTTCCTCGTCCGCGGCAAGCGAGCCGAAAAGACGAACGAGCGCTGTTCCCGAAAAATCAGGTGCCCGCGCGTATATAAGCCCGCGATCATCGATAAAGAAACACTCTCCATAATCCCCGGCGCCGGCACCTCCCTTTGCTTCTCCGCACCAAAGCGCCGCCGGATGCCGTTCTTCAATTGATATGAGAATAGATGCCAGTCCTTCCCTCTCAATATGAACGCTCGACACACGCGGAAATGCCTTGAGAATACCGTCTTCCAAAGTCCGCCGAGGATAGAAAAAAATATTCGCTTTTGAAAAAAGCCCGCCATACGCGCCCGCCAAATAAGTTCGCGCAAAATCCGCCACCGCTTCTTCCTTCGTGATATCATTTCCGGCAACATCAATGGCCGCGATGGCAAAAGTCCGGGCATACGAAAAAATATAAAGCCCGTAGGCAAGAAGCCCGCCAAAAATAATAAACAAGCAGAGAAAAATAAAAATACGCCGCGCCTTTCTTTCCGCCCGCCTTTTCGCCGCAACACCCATGTGGCTTCCTGTCATGGCGATATTATACCATGGGCGGCTCCGCGGCATCCTTCTCCCCCGAATCGATCGCGCGCACAAGAAGCACGGCCCCGATGATAAAAAGCGCCCCGCCAATAAAAATGAGAATGAAATGTTCTTCAAAGAGAGAAGAATCTTCCTCTGCCGGAGGCGAGGGAGAGAAATCTTTCTCCTCTATGGAATCGGCCGTTTTCACAAATATAAAGGGCTCGCTTTTAGCGAGAATTTTTCCCTCGGAATTCGTAAGCGCCGCATAAGCCGTGTATTCGCCAAAGTGAAGTTTACGGGATAAGCGATGTTCAAAACGACCAAAAGAATCCGCTTGAACCCCCGCCTGCACGCTTCCATCTCCGATAAAAAGCGACAAAAAACCATTCGGCATGCCCGTGCCTGAAAAAACGACCTCGCGAATGCCGCTCTCCGAGGCGGAAGTTTCAGATGGGAGAGCCAGAACGCGCTCGATGGAAAAAAACCCGGGATACGAAACGCCTCCAAGATTCGGGTTTTCAAAAAAAACATTCTCCCCTTTGGGCGCAGGATCCGCGCCTGCGATGATCTCTTCGCGGTCGCCGAGACCGTCGCTATCGCTATCTCGGAGCGCGGGATTGCTTCGGTATATGTTGACCTCATCGTAATCGGAGATACCGTCATTGTCAGAATCAAGAAATATCCGCGCGCCGGCTCTTTCTTCAAGCATTGCTTCAAGCTCGAGGCGGCGATCCGCGGCTTCGATTTTTTTTATATCGAAATCTTTATACGAGAAAAGCCGGCCTCGTTCGGCGAATGTCTCGCATGAATAGTCATTCTCCGGATTGCCACAATAGACTAAAAGGTCGGGAAAAGTCTTCATGCCGCCGGGTGGAGAGCCGCGAGCGAGGAGCGGCTCCAGGATTTCCCTCGGCGCAAGCTCAAGAATGGAACGCGCATGGACGGGCGCAACAAGCTCATTCGCATATCGGGCGCACGCATCTTTGTTCGCTTCACTCCCGAGACAAAAAATGCGGCATTCGTCCGCATCGCTGCATTCCGCCGGAGAGGCGACGCTTTGGAGAACGCTCTCCTTGAGCGCCGCCGGCACATCGAGAAGGCCTTCGCCGCCGGTAAAAAAAACGGGAAGAGCGGCCATGCCGGAATAAAAATCGCCCATGGATCTGCCGCTTTCGGCAAATTTAAAAACTGCGGAAACAAAGCCCGAAAAAAACAACAGAAAAATAAACGCACGCGCGAGAACGGACGCGCGCTGCTTTGTCCATTGATAGAACCTCATATTCTTTTGATGCGCCCCGAAGCCCGCCCCACCGCATTCTTTATTGAGGAAACGCCCATGCCGAAATGCTCCACAAGCTCATTCGGCTCTCCGGATTGTCCAAACATATCCTGAACGCCCAAAAACTCGATCGGCGCCGGCTGGACGGATGCAAGGAATTCCGCAACAGCGGAACCCATCCCGCCCGCAACCTGATGTTCTTCCACCGTTACCAAAGTTCTTGTTTCATTAACGAAAGCAAGAATTCCATCCTTATCAAGCGGCTTCACGGTTGCAAGATTTAAAACTTTCACGCCGATTCCTTCGGCCTCAAGTTCATGCGCGGCGAGAAGCGCGTTGTAAACGACCGATCCGCACGCAATGATGCCCGCTTTAATCTCTACGCCTTCCTTCGGAGAAAAGAGAATCTGCGACTTCCCTATTGCAAAAGGAGTTTCTTCGGTCGTAATAACCGGGGTTTTTTCCCGCGCAAGACGAATATAAACCGGACCGACATGTTTGGCGGCTTCAATAGTCGCTTTTTTTGCTTCAATCGCGTCGCAAGGCGCAATGACCGTCATCCGCGGAATAACGCGCGTAATCGCCATATCTTCCACCGCCTGATGCGTGCCGCCATCGGGTCCGACAGAGATACCCGCGTGCGAGCCGATAATTTTGCAGTTTCGGTCGTTATAACAGATGGTGGTCCGAATTTGCTCCCAGTTTCTACCCGGAGAAAACATCGCGTATGAAGTAAAAAAAGGGATTTTCCCCATCGCGGCAAGCCCGCTCGCAACCGATGCCATGGATTGCTCGCCGATGCCCATTTCCACGAATCGGTCGGGATATTTTTTTGCAAACGCCCCTGTTTTCGTGGAATTGACAAGGTCCGCGCAGAGCGCCACGACGCGCGGATCCGCATCTCCCGCGGCAAGCAAACCTTCGCCATACCCTTCGCGTATGGGTCTCTGTTCTACGTCCTTGTCAAAAAGTTTTGGGTTTAAGGGTATATTCATACTTTAAATAAAATGAGAAAGTAAAAACGGCAATGTAAAATGAAAAACTAAAATCACCAGTTGAATATGGTTCTCATCTTTGAATTTTCATTGTCTTTTTTCATTTCTCTATTTTCCTTTTTAATTTTTATTCGTGTTCCCCCACAATCCTTCCGCCAAGAGAACGGAGCGCGTCAAGCGCCGCGGCGCCTTGCTTGTCTTTTTTATATACATCCTCGGGACCCTTCCCCGGCGGGTCGCCATGCCATTCAAAGTGTCGTTCAGCCCACTCAAACCCCTTTGCCGGAATCGTGTGCGCAATGATAACCGACGGCGCCGAAAAAACCGCCTGCGCTTGGCCTATCGCATCGTTCATATCGGGCATGCTGTGACCGTCTGCCTCTATCACATCCCAGTTGAACGCCTCGAATTTTTTACGAAGAGGAGCCAAGGGCATAATATCTTCGGTAAAGCCGTCGATCTGGATATTATTTCTGTCTATAATGGCGATAAGATTGTGTATTTTCTCCCTTCCCGCGAGCATAATCGCTTCCCAATTCTGGCCGCAATCAAGCTCGCCGTCGCTCATAATGCAATAAAAAAACTTTCCCGAGTGCCGGTCATTATCCATTCGATCCGCAAGCGCCATGCCAACCGCCTGCGAGAGTCCTGATCCCAAGGGACCCGAACTCGTCTCCAAACCTGGGAGCCATTCACGGTGCGGATGCCCTTGAAGGCGCGAGCCGAATTTGCGCAAGGTTTTGAGCTCGGGAACCGGAAAATACCCCGCATGCGCCATCGTGGCATAAAGCACGGGACAGATATGCCCGCAGGAGAGAATAAGGCGATCGCGCTCTTTCCAGTCCGGATTCTTCGGGTCGTGCTTCATCACATGAAAATAAAGAAGGACAAAAATATCCGTCATATCCAAAGGTCCGGCGGTGTGTCCCGACCCCGCTTCAATAAGAGATTCAATAATAGAAATGCGGACATTGTTCGCAATCTCCTCAAGCTCTTTATATTTGTCGTCGTGAAGGTGCAGCATGATTAAAAAATCAAAAATCAAATACCAAAATAAAATTAAACTTCCTCATCAACTCCGAGAGGACCGCCATACGCCGCTTGTTCGAGCGCTTCTATCGCGGCGGGGATATCATTATTCCCGAAAATAGCCGAATTCGCCACCAGCCGGTCTGCGCCCGCGGCGATGAGCCTTGGCGCCGATTCAAGATTTACCCCGCCGTCAACTTGAATTATAACACGCGGAAATTTTTCCTTGAAGTCCAAAATTTTCTCAAGCACTCGCTCATCAAACTGCTCGCCCGAAAAACCGACCCGCGCAATGCCCATGCATTGGATAAAATCGATTTTCCCTATCCACGGATAAAGATATTCATTCGGCGTCTCAATATCGATTGCAACGCCGAGCGCGATCCGGCGAAAACCAGGGATTCCCGCGAACGCTTCATGCTCAACAATATCGGCAATCGATCTTGTGCTCGTAAGATGCACAATAATTCTCCGCGCCCCCGCTTCCACCCACTCGGCGATATTTCGCTCCGGCTCTTCAATCATAAGATCGGCCTCATATGCAAGTTCAAACGGAAACGGAAACGTGCGGGACCCTTCCACAATCTCTTCAAAGACCTCGTCGACTTCATCTTTCTGAATATACGGCCAGCTTGCGGATGGCGTAAAATCGCCGTCGAGAACATCAATCTGCACAAAAGAAACGAGCCCGCGGACGAGGAAGGCGCGGTTCTTTACGTCGTCAAATCGCTCCGGGATGACCGCCGGAATTATCCTTTCGGTTCGCATACAGGATCAAATTTTTTTATTACGGCTTCTATTTTCGCGATCCGCCTCGCATGCCGTTCATCGCCCGAAAAAGGCGTTCCGAGCCAGAGAGTCAGCGCTTCTTTCGCCTCTATCTCACTTAAAAAACGCGAACCAAGAGCAAGGACATTCGCATCATTATGTTCGCGCGAAAGAGTTATTTCATGCGGTACTTCCCGTCCGTCAGACGGACGGTATTGCCCGTTAAAGACAACCGCGCGCACATTCGGAAAACGATTCGCCACAATCGCCTCGCCCTGTCCTGATCCGCCAATAACGATGCCGATCGCTTTCTTCGGATCCACAGAAACCGCATGTGCGACCGAGGCGACAAAATCGGGATAATCGTCAAGCGGATCATATGAAAAAGCGCCTATGTCGATTGCGTGATAACCGAGCTCTTTCACGACCGGAATAAGCGCATTTTTTAGATTATATCCCGCGTGATCCGCGCCGAAATAAATGTCCACGTTGCAATATAAAAATTAAAAATAAAAATCTAGAGCTTGTGAAAAAACTATTGACGTAGCGAGAATTCATGGTGCGAGGCGAAAATGCGGCGAGGAAAGCGAAGAATATT
>JAKEFN010000113.1 GCA_022616085.1 bacterium | reverse complement strand
TCGGATTGTCTTCTCGCCTTTTTGCAAGCGGAGTAAATTCAACCGGATAATCGGTGAGAAACGTCGGCTGTATGATTTTCGGGCGACAGTGTTTTTTATAAATCGCATCCAGAATTTTCGCGCTCGTATCGCCCGGCGTTATGTCGACATCAAGCCGCTTTGCTTCTCTCGCGAGCTCATCGGGGCCGAGCGCCACCGCATTTTTGATTTTCGCGAACTTCTCGAAAAGTTCCATGAATGGGAGGCGTGCAAATTTTTTACTGAAATCTATTTTTTCTCCCCCAAATTCCACACTTGTTTTGTTGAGTGTCTTTTTCACTATTGTCTGTATGAACTTCTCCGTAAATGCCATTGACTTTCCCGCGTCAGAGTACGCTTCGTAATATTCCACGGTCGTAAATTCAGGATTGTGCGTAGCGTCTATTCCTTCGTTCCTAAAGAGCCGTCCGAGCTCATACACCTTTGGGAAACCGCCGATGAGGAGCTTTTTTAAATAAAGCTCCGGAGCAATGCGGAGATACAAGTCCATATCAAGCGCATGGTGATGCGTTTTGAAAGGCTTGGCCGACGCGCCGCCGGCGAGCTGCTGGAGTACCGGTGTCTCGACTTCGATGTATCCCGCGCTATCGAAAAATTTCCTGGTCTCGCTTACTATTTTCGACCGCATGGTGAAGCGCTCTTTCACTTCGGATGACATGAGCGTATCGAGATAGCGGCGGCGATAGCGCTCCTCCACATCCTGAAGTCCGCGCCACTTGTCGGGCAGGGGCCGCAGTGATTTCGCGAGCATTTTCCATTCCTTCACCAAAAGAGTCTTTTCTCCGCGTTTCGTTGTGAATAGCATCCCTCTCGCCTCTATGAAATCCCCGACATCCACCGTCTCGACAAAGAGCGCAAAAAGTTTCTCCCCTGCTTCGCCCTTCATCTCGTCTTTCTTCAGCATAATCTGAAACGAACCGGTGCCATCATCGAGATGCGAGAAGAGTATCGCCCCCTGCCCGCGCATACTCATCACCCGCCCGGCAACTCCGAGTGATTTTTTATTTTTCACAAGCTTCACAAAGTCACGCACGACTTCAATTATCTC
>JAKEFN010000112.1 GCA_022616085.1 bacterium | reverse complement strand
CCTCAACGGTGTGGCTCTCTTTCTTTTTATTATCGCCTGTGTATCTGTATATCTTGACAGGATGTTGGTGAAGAAAAAAAGTATTCTTTGGTTTATTTTCCTCATATTGCTTTTATTCTCTTTGATTTTCGGATATGGAGCGGCGAAAAACGGAGACGGGGATGTTTCGCGCATGCTCTACCAAAAAGATTCCGCATATTATCGCATACGCGTGGCTGATGCGCCGCTTCCGGACGGCAAATACGCCCGCATGCTTTTTCTGGACGCAGACGTCCATTCAATTCAACCGAAAAACGACAACGGGGCGGTTTTTTATACGGACTCGTATCCAATTTTCGGGAGCATAAACAGCAATATAAAATCAATCCATGTTATCGGCGCCGGTGCGTATACCCTGCCGAAAGCATTTGCAGATTATTACAGAGACGCGAAAATCACCGTTTCGGAAATTGATCCTGATGTGGAGAGTATTGCGGAGGCGTATTTTGGGCTTGATACATCACAAATTCACACGAGTTCCTACGATCCACGCTATTTGTTTCGTGTGGATGATGCTTCTTACGATCTTATATTTGGAGACGCGTATAGCTCCTTTATATCGGTGCCATGGCATCTCCTTACCTTTGAGTGGAATGAGCTTGTGAAAAAACGGCTCAATAAAGACGGCATATACGCGGTAAGTGTTGTCTCGTCTGTTGCTGGGGAAAACTCACTTCTTCTTCAGAGTGTGTACAAGACATTTTCACGGACCTTCCCGAACAATGCCGTTCTTTCTTTTTCTTCCAATGTTAATACTCCTCAAAATATCGTACTTGTGGGTTCACTTTCTCAAAATCCAATTGGTGATACGGTTGCAGTGACGGTCAATAACACTTTTAGTAAAAAAGCTGCTTCTGTGCATATGATTGATATAAATTTACTGAAGCACAGAGACGGAGTGCTGCTCACTGATAACTTCGCGCCCGTGGAAAGAATCACCCTCCCGGTGGTAAAAAATTATTTCCCCGCGTATTTTGATTTCTCTAGAAAAATTCTTGGGGATACGCTTATTTTGTAATTATCATGCGGCGCTTTTTATTTTTTTTTCTCTCTCTTTCCGCGGTATTTTTGGTGTTATGGAGCGCTTGGGATGTGTCCCCAATAACGCCATCCGCGACTTCTTTTGCTTGCAAAAATGGATCACCCTTGTCGCTTCAAGATCAAGGCGAATGGAGTCTAGGGGATGAGTTTTCCTGCTACTCCAACTATTATCGTCTCCTGACTGCCAAAGCCGGGGCTTCCGTTGCTATTGCCGACCTGAAAGACCGTGAAAAAAATGATCTCTATGTAGAGCAAATATGCCACGAACTCACCCATGTCATCGGACGAAGCGCGGGGGAATCTGCT
>JAKEFN010000015.1 GCA_022616085.1 bacterium | reverse complement strand
TTGGCATAAACCAAGCTCCGGTCACGCCTCGTCCGCCCGATCTCCCGACGCTCCCTGGAGGGAAAGGGGATATCGGGGGGAGCGGCGGCGGATCGATTTTTATACCGCCGACTCCTTCAGGACCCGCACCGATTCCGCCAAGCCCGTCAGGACCCGCACCAGCGCCGCCTCTTCCTCCTCCGCCGGTTGTGCCCTGAGGAATATAATGAAGAGAAAGCCCCGCACGAAAGCGGGGTTTTCCACATTTATTCCTTGTGAGCCATTTCTATTAGTCTTATTATAAAAGAAATAGACTATGACCATCGAAACGCTCATACTCCGAGTTAATCAGTATATTGTGAACCCTCTCATTTTTGTTCTGTTCGGAGCGGCACTCCTTTTTTTTCTCTGGGGTCTTGTCCAATTTATCATGAATTCCGAAAGCGCCGAAGCGCGAGATGTTGGGCGGAGGCACATGTTTTATGGCGCGATTGGCATGTTTATTATGGTCGGCGTTTTCGGCATTATGTGGGTTCTTATTAATTCATTCGATCTTGAACTCCCGGGCGGGGGAGATTACGGTCCATTTATAGCTCCGCGATAAAATATATTACTATGCATTCATATAAAAAAATTTTACTGTCGGCATTATGCGGTTTTGCGGTTCCTTTCATTGCGAGCGCCCAGGGCACTCTCATTTCGGTTATGTCTGTTATTTTGAGCATTCTTGACCTTGCGATCCCGGCGGTGCTTGCTATCGCAATCATTATTTTTTTCTGGGGCATTGCGCGATATATGATTGCGGAGGACGATTCGAAGAAAAACGAAGCTCGAAACGTCATGATTTATGGTATTGCGGGCATCTTTGTCATATTTTCGATCTGGGGGATTGTAGCGCTTCTCCAAAGTTCTTTTGAAACGACAGGAACGCCGATTGTTCCCCAGCTTCCGAGCTATCCGCAAGTGCCTGTACCTGGCGAAGGCGCGCCCGGGGTTCCAGTGCCAACCCCAACTCCAACTCCGACAGGTCCGCCAGTGCTTCCTCCGGCACCTCCAACACCGCCTGCTATTTAGCCGCGCACATACTCCCCCGAGCGTAAGCTCGGGGGGACACAATCGCTCTAGCATACTCTTAATATTTGCGCACGACGGCTTTAACAATCGCCGCCACATGAAGACCCTCTTTCGGATACATATTCTTGAGCCGCTTATTTGCGGGTTCAAGATATGTTTGATTTCCTTTTTTGCGTAAATATTTCATGGTCCACCCGCCGTCAAGCTCGGCGATTACAATATCTCCATCGCGCGGCTCCGACCCGCGTTCCGCAATAACCATGTCGCCCTCATGAATACCAGCGTCAATCATGGAGTCGCCTTTTACGGTAAGGATATAGGTTGCCCCCCTGTTCTCAATCAGAAAGTCATCAAAGTTTATGGTGTCCGCGAGATCTTCTTCGGCGGGGGAGGGAAAACCCGCTTCCACAACGCCGAGAAGAGGAATCTCACCGAAGAGTTTGTTTGGTATGAGTTTCCCTTTACTATCTTTGCCGACAATGCCGTCATCGATTAGTTTGTTGATAAGCTTATAAACAGCGTTTTTTGACTTAAAACCGAGAAGATCCATGATCTCCTGATAGCCGGGCATCCTCCTGTTTCTTTTGTAGAATCCTATTATTTTGTTTTTGTATTGTTCGTACATAGAGGATTAACGAAAGACGCTCCAAAAAGGAAAGTAAAAAGGACTTGGGTGCAGTTCTTTCTGTAACCGCCGAAGCTGTGACAGAAGCTCTCTATGCCTCCGCGCATCTGTGCGGTATGGAAGTCCTCTGATAATTTTGCGGTCGATCTCGGCATTGATGTGCCAGATTTCGTCCTTCAGCATGTGAACCAGCTTTCTTTTACTCATGGTAATTTGAGTGAAAAATTTATAATGTTTGTGCACATTTATAGTATAGGTGAACGTATGTTCACCAGTCAAGAGAAAGGGTGTGGATAACCCCTCACTTAGAGCATGTTCAAAAACTCTTGACTACTGCGAATTCATGTTGCGGGCTGCAAACG
>JAKEFN010000111.1 GCA_022616085.1 bacterium | reverse complement strand
GCGCTTGAGCTTTTTCAAAAAGAAAAATTACCCAAGCTTGAACTTGGCGCGTATAAACACCCGATCGTCATCGGTTCCGGCAATGCCGAAGCGGCCGGAAGGATTATTTTTGAAGACCGAGATGCCGTATTCGCTTCCGAAAGCAACTATGAAGAGAAACTGAAAAAAAGTCAGAGCATCGACGGTGTCGTCGTCGTTTCTGCTTCAGGGGAGAAACACGCACCCATAATCGAAAGGTGCGCGAAGCAGTATGGCAAGCACATCACCCTGATAACGAACAGGCTTCATTCTTCAGCCGAAAGAGAGCTTGATCACGAACACTCCTACGATGAATACGTTTTCCCTAAAAATCGAGAACCATACACATACAACACCTCCACATATATGGGAATGATTCTCGGAAAAACGGATGAAGATGCGCGGAGTATTCAAAATTTTATTCTTGAACGGATTGACACGCTCGCGATGCCTGATTTTTCAAAATACGACAAATATTTCCTCATCGTGCCGACGCGGTTTTCCGGAATTATCAGGATGCTTCAGGTAAAATTCATTGAATTGTTTGGCAGGAGAATCGCACGCGATGTTGAAACGACCGAGTATATGAAACACGCCGTGACGGTCGTGCCGTCGGACGAATTATTTGTGAGCTTCGGTGATGAAAATACTACATGGGGCAAGCCGGAAAATCGCCTGAATATACCGCTGCCGGAGAACGCCGGCTATGCCGCGATGATGGCGGTCGGCTATTATGTCATTGCGCAGATCCAAAAAAAACACCCTCCGTATTTCAAAGAGCACATCGCAAGTTACACGGAAGAGGCGTCAAAAATTTTCGGCAGCGTCATTTCGCCGATTGTCGAATAACCCCAAAAATTTCTTTTATGGAAATTGTACGAAACGCTGACATAAAAAAAGTACGAGAAGCGGCGGCGGGAGCGCTCGGCGATGCGCTTTTTGGCGCGAGCGATAGGGCGGCGCTCCTGCTTCTTTCCGGCGGATCGGCGTTTGATATTCTTTCGGGAATTTCGGCGGAACGCTTCGGCGGACATCTTACTGTCGGCATGTTGGACGAGAGGTTTGACGATACTCCGAACGCCAACAATTTTCTTCAATTCCAAAAGACGGATTTCTATAAAATTGCCGGTGATGCGGGCGCAAGGTTCATTGATTCTGTTCCGAAAAAAAACGAAACACTTGAGGATTTTGCGGAAAGAATGGAACGGGAGTGGAAAAATTGGAGAGAAGAAAACAAAAAGGGTACAATTATCATTACAGAAGGCACTGGGAAGGATGGACATACGGCGGGCGTTCTGCCGTTCCCCGAGGATCGGGAACGGTTTGCAAAAATTTTTCTCTCTGATGCCGTATGGGTTCGAGGGTATGACGCGGGTGCGAAAAACGAATATCCGCGGCGTGCGACCGCAACGCTCTCGTTTTTGAAAAATGAAGTTGATGCCGCAATCGTTATTATCGCGGGCGACGG
>JAKEFN010000014.1 GCA_022616085.1 bacterium | reverse complement strand
TTGAGCCGCGACTTGAAAAATATCTGCTTTATTGGCGACGGAACGATGACGCTCCGGGAAATGCTCGAAAATTGGCATTCGGCCGAAGAGTATCTCCAGAGTGCGCGCGACATGGTTGATAAAGAACCGGGACGTTTTGGCTTATTTCGTATAGAACATACTCTGGCCCCTCTGCCACGCGCGTCTGCATTTCTTGACGGCAGCGCATATCTCACCCATGTGGAACGGGTGCGCAAAGCGCGCGGTGCGGAAATACCGAAAGACCTCTATGCCGATCCGCTTATGTACGAAGGCGCATCTACGGGATTTCCGCCGCCTATTGGAGAGTATGCCCTCCCTGACGAATCGTGGGGGCTTGATTTTGAAGGAGAAATCGGGGTCATAACGGACTTCGTGCCTCAAGGCACGAAAGCGGCGGATGCGAGTAAGCACATCAAGCTCCTTGTTCTCCTAAACGACTGGACCTATCGCAACCTCGTGCCGAATGAGCTTGCCAAGGGCTTCGGGTTTCTCCAGAGCAAGCCGCCCTCAAGCTTCGGTCCGATCGCGGTAACGCCGGACGAGCTCGGGGATATGTGGGACGGGAGCCGTCTTCATGCGCACATGAACATTTTTAAGAATGGACTTCCGTTTGGAAATCTCGAAACAGGTGATGACATGCACTTCGGCTTTGATGAGCTCATTGCGCATGCCGCAAAAACGCGCAACTTGATGCCCGGCACGATCATCGGTTCTGGGACAGTTTCCAACAGTAACGCGCTTGGCACCGCGTGCATTGTCGAAAAAAGAATGCTTGAAATTCTGGAATCAGGGAAAGCGCACACCCCTTATCTCACATGTGGGGAGAGCGTTACCATCCGTGTTTTAGACAACGCAGGGCAGTCAATATTCGGCGAGATTTGTCATACAATCAAAGAAGGAGAAAAAAATGCCTGATCCGGGAAAGGAGCCGAAATTTACGCTGTATGCGTATTGGCGGAGCTCCGCATCATTTCGCGTGCGGATAGCCCTCAATATAAAGGAGATCGGATACCGGATTGTTCCGATAAATTTGCTCAAAAAGGAAAATCTTTTTCAAGATTTCCTTGAAATCAACCCCGAAGGCCGCGTGCCAGCGCTCCAGTGCGCCGCGGGAACCGTCCTAACACAATCGCTTGCGATTGTTGAATTTCTCGATGAAATATACGCCGGCGGCAACAAACTGCTCGAAAAGAATCCGCATATTCGCGTCCATCAGCGAAGAATTGCGGAAATAATCGCCTGCGATATCCATCCCAAGTGCAATATCGATATCACAAACCGCCTTGGGTATGACATGGCGGAGCGCGGCGAATGGTCGCGTCCGTATATACAACAGGGACTCGAGGGGGTAGAAAGAATACTCGCGGAATACCAAAAAGAGCTCAATCCGAAAAAAGCAACGTTCCAGGACGTATTCTTGATCCCGCAAGTATGGAATGCGCTTCGATTCCATATACCGATCGGACAGTATGCCTTCGTTATGAGAAGGTATGAATACTGTCTCGAGATGCCGGCTTTTCAAAAAGCCATGCCGGAGCATCAGCCGGATGCGCCGGATTCCGATAAAAAATTTTTGAACGTCAGCATATAACCGCTTCCAAGCGGTTTTTTTGTCCACTTTCCGCTTTGTTGACATACAGAGAAATCTTGATGACAATTAAATCAATGAGAAGAGATAGAAAAAAAATTCTCATGATTGACGACGATCCGGCCGCATGCGACATATATCTTCGGAAACTCAAAGAAAGCAATTTTGATGTCGTCTGCGAACTGGACCCTCTGCGGGCGATTCCAGCCGTTCTTAAGTTTAGACCGGATCTTATTCTCCTTGACGTGCATATGCCCGGCATAAATGGATACGACATCTTGAAAGAAATCCGCAAAAGTCCGGGGTCTGAAGAAACCAAAGTGATTTTTCTCACCAATATGAGCAAAATTGACGATATAGAAAAAGGCGCGGAGTGCGACGCCGAAGACTATATTATAAAGACGTTCAACACGCCGAGCGAAGTTATCGGAAAAATAAAAAATATTCTAGGAATGGATGCAGGACCGCAACGCATGCTCGTGCCAGATTAACTCTACCCTCCAAAATAGGCAAGCGCGTATATGAGAGTCGGGAGCGCGGAAATGGAAAGGCACCATGCGCAGTAGCCTGGAATAAAAACGATTTGCGCGAACAAGAAATAAAGCGAAAAGAGCTCGGCAATCGTATTAAAAATCGAAAAACCAAGGGGCACATATGCAATTCCTTGAAGCTCGGGATACAAAAAAACCGCGCCGTAACCCGCAAGAAGAGCCAGGAAATAAGGAATGCCGAGAATTTCGAGCGGTATGCCGAATATTTTCCCGTAAGGACTCTCCTCCGCGGCCGCGCAATTGCTCCCCGGAAGACATACATGGGGCTTATTTTGCCGCCGGGAATATGTAAGATAAGAGCTCGCCGCTAACCCCGCGACCGCAAGAATAACAATAATAAGATAAAAAATATTCATAACGTTATACCATCGGCAACAAACGCTTTCGCATAGTCCTTAAAAAATTTTGGCGAGCTGAACGAAAAATACTGAAGAATAGAGCATATTTTGAAGAATTTTTTGTTCGGCACAGCCCAAATTTTTAAGGAATAGCGCGAAATGGTTTATTGGATATGGTATTAAATATTAAACGATTAATGTCGCTATTTTCTGCGTTATGCGCCCTCCGGAATGTCCGATTCCACTATGCCGAATATATTCCCTTCCGTATCGCGGCAATGGGCGAACGAGCCGATAGATGGAATGGGGGTCTTCATCATAACCACCTCGCCGCCGTTTTTTGTTATTGTATCAATCGCCGCATCGATTGATGAAACTTCTATGGTGCAGACGAATGCCCCCGCGCCATCTCCTGTATGCGCCCGCTTTCGTTTCGAAAGACCTCCGTTGATGCCGGGCTCTCCTTCCGGTCCCGTGGTGATAATCCAGTAAGGAGGGTCGATGCCGAAACGCTCCGCGCTCCATCCGAACGCGTCTTTATAAAAACGCATTGCGCGATCCGGATCATCCGCCTGTATTTCGAAGTGGACTACTCTGTTCATGGAAAGAATTATACCATATTCGCGCCGCTAGACCGCTCCTTTTTATGCCGTTCACGCGCAAGATAACGCATATCCTGGTGCTTATCATCCTCATCGACAATTTCCGCCCCTATAATTTCTTCAAGAATATCCTCAAGAGTCACAATTCCCAAAACTCCGCCAAATTCATTTATGACAATGAATAAATGATGGTGCGAAGAAAGAAACGTATTCAGAACCGCGAGGAGTTCCCTGTTTTCATTCACAAAAATTACGTTTTTATAGCATACATCATCCACCTTTTTGCCGCGGCATCCTTCTCCGATTAAATCTTTGAGATATAATACGCCAATTATATTATCCGGATTTCTTTGATACACCGGGATACGGGAATGCGCCGTTTCAAGCATGCGCGTAAAGAAGCCGTCGTCGATAATAGTGTCGGCGTCAAGCGCGGTCAGCACTTCACGAGGCGTCATAACGTCTCGCACTCTTTTGTCGGAAAATGTAAGCGCTCCGCGGACGATACGCTCTTCTTCCGCCTTAACTCCGCTTTCCGGCGAATCCTCGTGCTCCTCGATGATCTTTACGAGCTCCCGCTTCGAATAAATTTCCGGAAGCTCTTCGCCGAGCGTGCGGTCAAGTATGCGGGAAAGCGGATAGCAGATCGGGTATAAAACAAAAACAAAAATACGGACAAACGGAGCGAAACGAGCGCCGAACAAAAGCGCGTGGCGCGTAAAAATCGCCTGCGGAGTGATTTCGGTAAATACTACAATGAGGACGGTTGCGATGATGCCGGCGATGATGCCGGTCGTAATAGATCCCAAAAAAACGGAAAGCGCCGAATTCATTGCGACATTGCCGATAATGAGCGTGCATAGAAGCAGATTTCCTCTTTCTCTTATTTTCTGGATTTTTGCCGCGTCTTTGTTTCCAAGCGCCGCCTTTCTCCGGAGTTCATACGAATTGAGGCTCATGAGCCCGATCGTCAAGCCTGAGAAAATACCAGAAAATACAAGCAAAACAATA
Source organism: bacterium (assembly GCA_022616085.1). GTDB lineage: Bacteria > Patescibacteriota > Minisyncoccia > Phycocordibacterales > JAKEFN01 > JAKEFN01. The sequence goes on along the minus strand of JAKEFN010000014.1, from coordinate 4,641 downwards.
ACGACTATATAGTTCATTTTTTAAGTCGTTTTATTTTACCATAGTTTCGTTTTTTTTGCCATAATGGAGGATTTCCTCAAACCCGATAACCCTCGACTCTTTTTCGTCGCGTTTTTTAATCTCTGCGCCCCCCTCTGCGATGCTTTTTTCACTTATGACAATCCGATAGGGAATGCCAATAAGGTCGGCATCCGAGAGCTTTTCGCCCGCGCGCGCATCACGGTCGTCATAGAGCGTTTCAATGGCATTTTTGGACAAATCCTTATATATCTTTTCAGATTCGGCATTTTTCCCGAGTGAGATGAGATGCATCCGAAACGGCGCGATCGATTCCGGCCATACGATTCCCCGTTCGTCGGAGAGCGCCTCAACAACGGCCCCCATGAGCCGGCCGAGACCGATGCCGTAGGAACCCATAACAGGAGTTTTGACATTACCGCTTTCATCTTTATAAGCAAGCCCGAGCGCTTCCGCATACTTCGTCCCAAGCGGAAAAATATTCCCCACCTCTATCGCCTTCTCTTTCACAAGCCGCTCTTTGTTAAGGCCGAGTTCAGCGAGCACATCGTCATCATACACCTCATCGTTCACCGCGATATTTTTTTCTTTGTCAACGTAAATGGTATCCTCCCCCGCATCGCAGATTGTCTGAAATTCATCGCTCCACTTTGAGAATGAGCCGCCGCTTGCAAAGGTGCGGTAGGTTCTTCCGCCGAGGCCTGCGCGCCCAAAAATATTCATATACGACAACGCAACGTGTTCATAGAACTCTCTGAATTCCGCCTCGCTCCGGCTGAACGAATATAAGTCTTTCATAAGGAATTCCCTGCATCGCATAATGCCGCTTTTTGCCCGAAGCTCGTTTCGGAATTTTGTCTGAATCTGATAAGCATAGAGCGGAAGGTCTCTGTAGGAGGAGATGTGATCGCGGAGAAGATTGACGAGCGCTTCTTCGTGCGTGTTCGCGACACCGAGAGGGTGGCCGTTTTTGAGAGAGGTCTTGAACCATATATCGACCGCGTCATCCTGCCATCTGCCCGATTTTTGCCATATTTCTGGATCCTGGAGTGTTGTGAGAAGGACTTCTTGCCCGCCGAGCGCGTCCATCTCTTCTCGTATGACGGTTTCGATTTTTTTGAGCACACGAAGCCCCAGAGGAAGATACGAGTATACTCCCGCCATTTCTTTGCGAACAAAACCCCCGCGGATAAGAAGCCCCGCATTTTTGGAAACTTCGTCTTTGGGCGCTTCCTTGCGCGTTTTTGTAAAAAGTTCCGATTGCCGCATTTCTATATTCTACGCGAGAAGCGCGCGCCATGCGAGGTTGACAAGATTATAAAAATAATTTAGTTTTCGTAACTCATTATTCGTCGCTATTTAAGCGACTTCTTCAAATACTTCGCTGTGATGGAATGCGGGTTCTTCGCAACTTCTTCCGGCGTGCCGGATGCAACAACTTTTCCTCCTTTCTCCCCTCCTTCCGGCCCGATATCAAGGACAAAGTCCGCGCTCTTTATGATATCCATATTGTGTTCAATGAGAATCACGGTGTTGCCGTGATCAACAAGCATCTGAAGAATTTCCAAAAGTTTGCGGACATCTTCGTAATGAAGGCCGACCGTCGGCTCGTCCAGAAGATAGACGCTTTTCGTGAGTCCGGGACGGTATAATTCCGAAGAAATTTTTACCCTCTGCGCTTCCCCGCCGGAGAGCGTCGTCGCGGATTGTCCGAGTTCAAGATAGCCGAGTCCCACGTCATTTAAAGTTTTCAGCCGGTCATGAATCGCGGGAATGTCTTCAAAAAGACCAAGCGCCTCCTCAACCGTCATGGTGAGCACTTCGTGGATATTTTTTCCTTTATACTTCACATCAAGCGTTTCTTTGCTAAACCGCTTCCCTCCGCACACATCGCAGGGGACATAGACCGTGGGAAGAAAATGCATTTCAACCGCTATCTCGCCATTCCCCTCGCACGTCTCGCACCGTCCGCCTTTGACGTTGAATGAAAACCGCCCCGACTTCCACCCGCGTATGCGCGCTTCCTCGGTGGACGCAAAAAGGTCGCGGATATGAACAAACGCGCCGGTGTAGGTGACGGGATTCGAGCGGGGCGTGCGGCCGATGGGCGACTGATCAATCATGACGCTCCGATGCACGTAATCGGTGCCGGTAAAAGAGGCGCAATTGAAAACTTTGTTGCTCCGGTACCGCCGGTCAAAGCGCGCGCGAAGATTCTCGTAGATGACTTCATAGAGAAGCGACGACTTGCCCGACCCCGAGACGCCGGTGATGACGGCAAGCCGCCCCAAAGGAATCTTCACGTCCATATTTTGAATGTTGAACACATGCGCGCCTTTTATAATAAGCTCGCCTTTCGGCTGTTTGCGCCGTCTTTCGGGAAGCGGAATGCTTTTCTCTCCGCGAAGATACGCGAGTGTCTCTGATCCAGAATCATTTTTTTTGGAGGTGAGAAGCTTGTCGAGATCGCCCGCAACCACGACATTCCCTCCGTGCACGCCCGCACCGGGACCGATATCGACAATATAATCCGAAGCAAAAATAGTATCTTCATCATGTTCAACCACAATGATCGTATTGCCGATATCGCGAAGTCCTTGAAGCGTTTTTATAAGCCGATCATTGTCGCGCGGATGAAGGCCGATCGTCGGCTCATCAAGAACATAGAGCGTGCCTACAAGACGGCTCCCAAGCTGGGACGCGAGGCGTATCCTCTGCGCTTCCCCGCCGGATAGCGTGTTCGCGCGGCGGTTTAACGCCATATATTCAAGCCCCACCTCGCGAAGAAACCGAAGGCGATAAGAGATTTCTTTCAGCACAACTTCGGAAATCTTTTTTTCGCGTTCGGAGAGCTTTAATGCGTCAAAAAAATCCCCCGCATCGGCAATGGAGAGCGACGTAAGCTCCACGATATTAAGTCCGTGCTCGCCCTCCGGAGAAACCCCTTTTTTCGGAGGCCCGATTCTCACATGAAGCGCCTCCGGCCGCAGCCGCGCGCCCTGGCAGGTTTCGCATGGTTCGTCGCTCCAGAGATACTTGACCCCGAGGCCATTGCAGGTATTACACGCGCCATAGGGAGAGTTGAACGAAAAAAGCCGCGGTTCAATTTCGGGATAGGAAAATCCGTCATCGGGACAAGCGAATTTCGTGGATACCGTAAACGAATCCTCTCCCACTGCAACTTTGACGAGCCCCTCGGTTTCGTTGAGCGCATTTTCAATCGCTTCCGAGAGCCGCTCCCGCGCGCCTTTGGGATCGCTTCTGAATTCGTCAATCCCCACTTCGTCCGTCAAAACGTCAATATCATGCTTCTTATGTTTTGATATAAGTATCTGTTCGCGAAGACTATAGATTTTTCCGTCCACGGCAACATGGCTGTATCCCCTGTTCAAAAGATCATAGAGGAGCTGATAATATTCGCCTTTTCGCCCGCGCACCACCGGCGCAAAAATACGCACCGTTTTGCTGGAAAATGGAACGCCCATGACTTTTTTGTCAGGCTTTTTTACATCCGGCAGATCGATTTTTTCAAGCACGAGCGAAATAATTTCCTCGTGGCTCAACCGCTCAATAATTCTCCCGCAGGTGAGGCAGTATGGCCGCCCGATGCGCGCAAAGAGCACGCGGAGATAGTCGTATATTTCCGTTATGGTCGCGACGGTCGAGCGGGGGTTCGAGCTTCGCGTTTTTTGGTCGATGGAAATGGCGGGCGAGAGTCCCGATATCTCATCGACGTCCGGCTTCTGCATTTGACGGAGGAATTGCCTCGCGTATGCCGAAAGCGACTCAACATAGCGCCGCTGGCCTTCCGCAAAAATGGTATCAAACGCAAGCGAGGACTTCCCCGAACCGGAAAGTCCCGTGAACACGATCATTTTGTTCCGCGGCATCTCCACCGTGATGTTCTTGAGATTGTGCGTTCGCGCTCCTTTGACAATAATTTTCTTTTCCTCGGCCACGTTAACAAAAACTATGAGGCAAAAAATATAAAAATGCAAGCGGCCGTCTTCAGTCGCTGTTTTGTACAATAGGAAATCGTTCACGTATAACCCTCCTAAAACAAAACGTTAAATTTGAATTTAAACTTCCTACCATGGACATGCCTCGCGAATGCACTCTTTGTCTTCGCGAATATATCACCCTGAATATTCGCAATTGCGTGGAGAGCTTGCGGACTGGGGGCTCTGTGCCATAGCGACTGAACGAGAACAATCTTCTCTTCATTCGAGGTTAGAAGAAGTCTTTTTCAAACCTCTCGTTATCAACTGCGATCAAACTCCCCGGCATCTCTGCAAGAATATTCACATCGCGATACGCGTTCGCGATGCATGCGCTTGCGCCTGGTGAGGGCGTGAGATTGAAGATAATATTCTCTCCCGTGATCTTGCCTTCGCCGAACATAAGCTCTTGCTTCTTCTTGTTGATGATCTGCATGCGCATGCCGCCGACTCCCTTCGCGAAAGTGATATCGCGCGTGGAGATCATAGGGACGATCTTTCTCACATTTCTTGCGAAAAGTTGTTTGCCGATAACGGGCAGATCATAGAGAAGATTCAAGGCGAGGAAAGAAAGTATCTCTCTGTTCGAGAGAATTTTCACAAGACTTTTGAGAAAAGCGAGATC
>JAKEFN010000110.1 GCA_022616085.1 bacterium | reverse complement strand
TTTTTCTTGTGTATGGAGTCCTATATCCCCATATCCACTATAAACGACTTCACCTATTGCCCGATGTCGCTGTATCTCCATCGGCTTTATTCCGGTTTCCATACCGCCCTTTATCACGAGAAAGCGCAGACGGAAGGGAAGATCAACCACGAGGGGATAGAGCAGGGAAAATATTCCACTTCCGCACACATACTGCAAGGCATGGAAGTGTACAGCGAGCGGTTTGGCATTATGGGGAAAATTGATATTTACGACGAAAAGAAAAAGACGCTGGTGGAGAGGAAGACGAAAATCAAAAAATTATGGCAGGGGTACTTGTGGCAAATCTACGCGCAGTATTTTTGTCTCAAAGAAATGGGATACGAGGTTGAGTATCTTTTTCTGCACAGCTTGAAAGACAACAAACGATATCCCGTCCCGCTTCCAACCAAATATGACGAGTGGCGGTTTGAAATACTCCTCGACGAAATGCGGAAGTTTGACATTCGCGCATTTGCCAAGCATGAGTGTCCGAAGTGCGCCGGGTCTATCTATGGCGGACTGGCATGGTGATTTTACAATCTTAATTTTACAAATATTATGCTATCTCTTCCGGATTTCAAAGAAAAACAGATTCTTTTTGTTCGCGCCGAGTGGGGGCAGAGAGCTTCTTTGCGCTGTATAAACGATAACTTCGTCTTTTCAAAAGAAGGGCAGGTCGTCAATCGCGCATCGTGCTATAAATGCTTCGCGATTTTCATCATCGGCGATATAAGCGTAACAAGCCGCTTTCTTCGCAAGGCGGCGGATTTCGGCGTGTCTATATTCTTCTTAAAAAACAATTTTGCGCCGGCCGCGTCTTTCGTCGCTTCCGCGGAAGGGAACACCCTGCTTCGGATGAAGCAGTACGCGCTTTCGCCGGAAAGTGAATTCAAAATAGCGAAAGCGATCGTGGAAAACAAGGCGGAAAACCAGCTCCGCCTCCTCAAAAGCCGCGGAAAGGCCGATGATTGGCAGATCAAAATGAAAGAAGTCTCCGAGCGCATCGCTTGCGCCGCGGACAATCAGAATCTTTTGGGCATAGAG
>JAKEFN010000109.1 GCA_022616085.1 bacterium | reverse complement strand
GAAATATGACTCGTCCATTTCTATTTCGCCGGAGAGTTTCGCTCCTTCGAGTTCTGCGGTATGATAGATCAAGAAGCGGAGCTTTTGATATACTCTGGTGATCGTCTGGTAGTCCACTCAAAAAGTTGGCCGCGCACCCGAAAACATTCTTTCGCTTTGTAACCATAAGGATATTTTAACTCCTTGAGGTTACGAATCACACTAATTACCAATACTTAACTAGAGCATGTTCAAAAACTCTTGGCTACTGCGAATTCATGTTGCGGGCTGCAAATAACGGCTCGGAAAGGCTCAAAATATCAACAATATTCTTCGCTTTCCTCACCCCATTTTCGCCTCGCATCATGAATTCTCGCTACGTCAATAGTTTTTTCACATGCTCTACAAAAACCATGAAAAAAACGCCTATTTTTATTGCAATAATTATCGTGCTCGGCGCGGCGGGTTATTTCTTTATGAGAGATGCCGCTGCTCCCGTATCGACTGTAAACACTTTTGACGAATGTGCCGCGGCGGGACATCCGGTGATGGAGAGTTATCCTCGTCAGTGCCATGTGCCGGATGGGAAAACATTCATTGAAAACATCGGGAACGAACTTGAAAAAAGCGACCTTATACTCATCGAGAACCCCCGCCCCAATCAAGAAATCGCAAGTCCTCTCACTATTACAGGACGAGCGCGCGGCACATGGTTTTTTGAAGCGTCATTTCCGATCAAGCTTCTCGATGAAAACGGGAAAGAAATCGCGGTATACCATGCAGAGGCGCAAAGCGATTGGATGACCGAAAATTTCGTTCCGTTCAAGGCGGTTCTTACATTCACTGCGCCTTCCGAAGGCAAAGGGACGCTCGTTCTCATGAAAGACAACCCCTCGGGGCTTCCCGAACACGATGATGAACTTCGCGTGCCGGTGCGATTCGGCGAAAGCGAAACTCCTCCTCCTCTTACAAGCGGGGAGCCGAAACCAAATGGCGATTGCGTCATAACGGGCTGCAGTGGACAAGTCTGCGCGGACGAAGAAGCGATAACAACCTGCGAATATCGCCCCGAATATGCCTGCTATCAAAACGCGGCGTGCGAACGGCAAACAAACGGCGAATGCGGCTGGACCGAAACGCCCGCGCTTGCCTCGTGCATTGAAGGGTCAAGACAAAACGACCCTGAAGTAATATACTAAAACAAGAAAGTGCGCGGGAGTTGAAAAAATGTCCGCAGAGAGACTAAAAAAAAGATGCAAAAAAATCCGGTATGTCGATGGTTTCCGCATTCGAAACACATATCCCGATTTTGACATCATAGAATCGGCGGCGACGTGCAGTCCGAAGCGAAGTCACGGGATGCCTTTTATACCGAAAGGAGAAATCTGGATAGACGAACGCTATAAGAAAGAGGTGGATTTTCTCCTAAAAATTCACCATATTGAAGTCAAAAAAAAGAATTGGTCGGAAGCGAGGCTCCGGGAATATCTGAAAAAAAGACTCCTTCCTAAAAAGAAAGCGCTTCCACAGGTAGCTCTCGGCATGCAAAAACACCAAACTTTAAACGTGTGTTTTGTCCGAGGGTCCCTCGTAAGAAAACACTTCGACCCGTGGTTTATTCACGGCGGGCATGATCTATGCTACTCCTTCATACCCAAGAATAATATATGGCTCGATGCCGCGAATCATCCTCGCGACGTATATTATACGCTTATTCACGAACTCGAGGAGCGAAAATGGATGAGGCAAGGGCTTCCCTACCAAAAGGCGCACGAACGCGCGACCTTAAAAGAAGCGCGGTATCGAAAAAAAGAATTCCGGATGCCCCTTCACAAATCGCCATACCTGAAACTCTCTAAGCAGAAAAACGGCAACTATTGCGGCCCAGCGTCTCTTAAAATTATTTTTGATTTCTTCGGAAGAGAGTATGAAGAAAAAACGATTGCCGAACTCTGCCGATCAACAAAACACGGCACCGATCACAAAGATATGGCCGCATGCGCCCGCATACTTGGCGCTTCTGTCTTCGAGAAAAAAAATGCAAGCATGCGCGATCTTAAGCGCTATGTTATGGGGAAACGGCTTCCGGTCGTTGTCGGATGGTGGGAAGATTTTAAGTACAAGAACAAAAATTGGAATGGCGTAAAAATCACCGCCAAAAACGACGAGGGACATTATTCTGTTATCTGCAGAGTGACGAAACATTTTGTGTACCTTCTTGATCCATGGCTTTGCGAAGTGAGAAAGATGCCCATTCATCAATTTATGGAGAAATGGTGGGATGCGGACACGTCGCAATTTATAAAAGTAAAACGCTGGATGATGGCTCCGTATTTCAAAACAAACAAAATCAACAATCTCAATAAAACATGAAAAAAAACGATTATCTTCGGATGAATCGTTTTTTTTATTCCCCATTCTCAATAAACGCGCGAGTCTTCGGTCCGAAAAATCCTGTAGCGGGAGAAATGCCCATCGCGGCTTGAAAACTCCGAAGCGCGTTATGCGTAAGCGTCCCGAATTTTTCCGTTTCGTTTCCAGGAGATCCCGGGCCAGACTCTGCAATCTTGAATCCTTTGTTATTGAGATATGCTTGAAGCGCGCGAACATCTTCTCCGGCCGTACCTACCCCGATGTCGCGAGTAAACGCGGATGCGGCGACCCCTCCAGATGATACCGCCGTGGCGGGAGCAGTTCCGCTCCCCGCAATTTTTTGCATCTCTGCGCGCGTACGCGGACCATAATATCCGGTTGCGGGAGAGATGCCGTTCGCCTTTTGGAACCGTGTGAGAGCGGCTTTGGTGGCGCTTCCGAACATAATTGTTTCGTTTCCGGGAGATCCGGCTCCTGATTCCGCGACATGAAAACCATTTCCGTTCAAAAATTTCTGAAGAAGCACAACATCCTCGCTTCGCATCCCGAGATTGAGATCAACCAAGGGAAGTTTGAAAAGAGGCTCCGGGGGCGTTGACGGTGCGGATACAGGCGACCCTTGTTGAGTCGCTCCCGCCCCTTCCGGCGCGCCTGTTATCTCAAGCGCCCCGCCCGCGGTGAGGACGCTTGCAAGATTTTTTTCTTTTTGCGCGAATTTCATCCCTTGGTGCGGAGAGAGCGCCGCATAGAGTCCCGGATCCTGCCCGCCGTCGATTTTAAAAATAGAAATGCCACGCACGCCGAGTTCCTTCGCAAGTTCTGTCTTCTGCCGCACTGATTCCGCATCGCTCCACGAAAGCACTCGCGTCGCAAACGGGAGCGGTATCGCCCCTTCAGGCGCGCGCGAAGCGGGATAGATAAGAAAAAGCTCTCCGGCCGAATTACGGACCGGCTCTATGCCGAGTTTAGCCCCCATATCTCTCGCATAATTCGGATTAAACGACCACAAGCGCGAATATTCCGTGTATCCGCCGCCATTGAGGGCCGGGAACATATCATACTCATACCCATATGTCGGGATGCCGATGCTGATTTTGTTTCTATCAATCTCCTCGGCGGCAAGACGCACCACCTTTTCAACCCAGGCGCGGTCTGCAACGGGAACATACGGGTCCGAATTCGCCTTATTGAGTTTCAAGTCATAACGCCCTTGGTCATAGGCCATAATCCTCACGCGATCGCAGTATTTATTGATTTCGGCAAAATCGTTTGCATATTCGATATCGGGCGGGATATCCTCGGGTTTTTCGTAGCGGGAGTCAAGCGGCGTTCGCGCCTCAATAGTGCACATAACCCACTTATCATACCCGATTGCCTCATACAGTTCTTTCAAAAAAAGCGAAAAGTAAGGTCTTGTGCGCGCGTATTTCGCCTCATAATCTATATCGATTCCATCAAGATCGTAACCGTAAACTGTCTGCATGATGGACTGAACATGCGCCTTTCGTTTGGCGTCGTCCCGAAAAATCTCATCCATCGCATCGGCATTCGCCCACATGATAGTCGGGATAAAACGAACGCCTGCCGTATGTGCGGCATTTTTTAAAGTCATCCACTCCGGAGCGGAAAGGTCGGAATTCGCGTATAAAGAGCCGTCTTGGCGCACCGAATAAATAAACGGGTTCACTTCGGTAAATGTGCCGAGCCGTGGGATGATGTCATTTACCCCCGCGGTGGATTTCCAATACGGGACCCAGCCCGAGACTTCGAATGAAGGATCCTCGGCATAAACCGTGGTATACGAAAAAAAAGTAGCAAGAGCAAAACCCGCCAGTATGCTTTTCTTTATCAGATAATCCACACAAGACCGCTTCATGATATGCCTATAGTATCATATTCTTCCCCATATGATAAGAGACGAGCGAAAGCCGCGACCGTTACGGCAAACTCTCGCACGCTTCGCCGTCTTTGTTTTGATCCAATTTATGAATATCGTTGCCCGCGCCGCCGCAGGAATCATAGATATTCTGCGCCTCCGCCTGCGTTGTAAAATCCGTGCAGTTATATATATTCGAAATGCAATCATCCGGATACGGCCCGGCGGGAATAGTGGTCGCCTCCTCTCTATTTTTCGTTTCCTTTCCGCAAATGTTTACAGCCCAGAGTCCTCTCTTCTCCTCTCGGGCTTTTTTCTCCGCTTCTTTAAATTCTCGTTGATATGCATACGGCGCGGCGTATGTATATTCGTATGCGTATCCTTCCTCAATCATCCATTTGTTCATAAACAATCCGTCTTCGCGGAATACATACGCAAGAAGCCGGCCGTATCGGTCGCGGTCTCCCTGTGTCGCATCTTTCTCCAGACGAACGCTCTCTTGAGCAAGAAGTTCTGACATTTTCTCCGAAGCTTCGCGCCCCAGACACTCGACTTTTGCTTTTGAACCGGGAACTTCCGGCGTATCGATCCCGATAAGGCGGACTGTCTCGGTCGATCCGTTCATAGAAACCGCAATGGTATCCCCGTCAATAACTTTCACCACGAGAAAAAACGTCTTGTTTCTATCCTGCTCTCCGGCGGCAAAATTTTCGTCCGTAGGAGTATTTATAACCGCCGCAGAAACGATCTCTTCACTTTTTCCCGCACCGTTCTCGTTTTGAACTAAAAAAACGCTCAACGCGAAGCCAATGGCAAAACCAAGCAAAAAAACTCCGCTCGTGCGCATTATGTTCATGTCTTATTCTGCCCCCTCTTTAACCGCGCGCGGTCAATTTCGGTGAGGCCTTGTTTCCGGAGACGGACGGATTTGGGCGTAATCTCGAGATATTCGTCAGGGGACATAGTCTCGAGGCCGCGTTCAATCGTGAGAAAATACGGAGGAAAAAGCTCGATCGCGGCATCGGAACCCGCGGCGCGAATATTGGTGAGCTGTTTCCCCTTCACCGGATTAACCGCAAGCTCTTCTCCTTTGGACGTGTTGCCGATAACCATGCCCTCATAGACCTCCGTGCCGGGCCCAATATAGAGCGTTCCCCGATCCTGAAGATTCCAGAGAGCGTACCCCGCAGCTTTGCCGGTAATCATGGACGTCATGGAACCCGTGGCTTTTCTTTTTATTTCCCCCGCATATGGACGGAATCCCAAGACGCGAGTCGCCATGATCCCTTCTCCTTTCGTATCAACCACAAATTGATTCTTGTAGCCCAGAAGCCCGCGCGTCGGGCCTTCAAGCGTCAAGCGAACCGTATTCTCAACATTCTTTACCGCAAGGAGAACCGCCCCGCGGCTTCCCAATTTTTCGATGACTGCGCCCTCGAAACCGGACGGCACGTCAACCGTTATTTCTTCGAACGGCTCCGATTTCACTCCGTCAATATCTCTTATAATCGCGCGGGGCTGCGACACCATGAGCTCATAACCTTCCCGCCGCATATTTTCAAGAAGCACCGCAATATGCAGTTCGCCGCGGCCGTGCACCAAGAGCTCGTCGGGATTAGTAAAATTTATGTGAAGACCGACATTCACCTCAAGCTCTTTTTCCAAACGTTCGCGAATTTGTCTGCTTGTAACGAACTTCCCTTCACGTCCCGCAAACGGAGAGTTGTTGACGAGGAAATCAAGCGCGATAGTCGGCTCGTCCACCTTGATTGACGGAAGTAGAGCTTCATCGGGAGACGAACAAATTGTTTCGCCTATATAAATATCCGGCAGCCCCGCCATAACTGCAATATCTCCGGCCGCTGCGCTATCTGCCGGTTCCCGTTTCAATCCGCGAAATGTAAAAAGTTTCGTAACACGGCCAGAATGCATCTTCCCTTCCACATTTTTTGCATACACGGTATCGCCCGTCTTGATAATGCCGTCATATATGCGAATAATCGCCATACGTCCGAGAAAATTATCGTATGCGAGATTAAATGGCTGAGCCCGAAGCGGCTTCTCCGTATCGTTTGCCGCCGCGGGCACCTCGTGAAGAATCGTATCAAGAAGCGGCGTCAAATCTTTTGCATCGTCTTCGAGCTTCATTTTTGCGATTCCTTCGCGACCGATCGCATAGACAACGGTAAAATCAAGCTGATCATCGGTTCCTCCCAAATCCATAAAAAGTTCCAGCACGTCATCAATCGTCTTTGCCGGATTCGCCGCGGGCTTGTCTATTTTGTTTACGACAACAATCGGCTTCAAACCGAGTTCCAGAGATTTTTTGAGGACGAATCGTGTCTGCGGCATCGGCCCTTCTTGCGCATCCACGATAAGGAGCACGGAATCAATGGAACGGAGAACGCGCTCCACTTCAGAACCAAAGTCCGCATGGCCCGGCGTGTCCACGATGTTTATTTTGGTGTCTTTATAAAACGTTGCGGTATTTTTGGAATATATGGTAATGCCGCGCTCTTTCTCAAGCGTGTTGGTGTCCATACTCTCCCCTTCGATGAACATCCCCGTCTGCCGCATAATGGCGTCCGTCAAAGTTGTTTTTCCATGATCAACGTGAGCAATAATGGCAATATTTCTGATTTCCATTTTATATTTTCGCTAGAGCTTGTGAAAAAACTATTGACGTAGCGAGAATTCATGGTGCGAGGCGAAAATGCGGCGAGGAAAGCGAAGAATATTGTTGATATTTTGAGTCTT